>DAIDKC010000232.1 GCA_027451045.1 Holophagaceae bacterium
CGGGCCTCCGCTCGGTCCGAAGGATCGGGGCGCACGGTGGCCTCGACCGCCCACGGTCCCCGGGCGCCCAGCCGCAAGGCGAGGACGCCGTCGGCCATGCTCCATCGGGCGCCGGGTGCCTGGAGCCAGGTCCCGTCCGGAGCGGTCACCCGGCTGCCCGCGATGCGGATCCCGGTCTCCCAGCCCTCGGGTTTCCAGGAGAGGCCTGCCAGGGCCGTGGCGGCGGCGTCCCAGCCCACGCTGCCCAGATCGGAGAGATCGGTGGTGGCGAGCTTGATCCGGAAGGCCGAGGCCGGGGCCTCGTCGAAGGTCGGGTCCACCGGGATCCAGCGCTGGTCCAGTTTGACCTCCACCCAGAAATGGAGCCCGAGCATGCCTGGAACGGCCACCCAGCCCACCACGCCCCGGGCCGGGATGCCGAGCCGTCGCAAGAGTGCCACGGCCAGCACGCCATGCTCGGTGCAGTCCCCGGCCGGATGCCGGCACACCTCCAGGGCCGACGCGAACCCCACGCTGTAGTCCTTCTCCGTGATCCAGTCGAAGACGAAGTCCATGACCCGGCGGGTGATCTGCCATCGGCTCAGGCCGGACGGAAGGTCCATGCGCCGGAGCAGGCCGTCGAAGGCCCGGTCCCGGAAGGGCACCAGGGGCGAGGGGGCCAGATAGGGCGCGTCCGCTGCGGGTGGCGCTCCGGTGACCGGCGGCTCGGAAGCTTCGGCCGGGGTGGGCGCCTCCGCCCGGCGGATCAGCCAGCGCCCATCGGGCAGGCGCCGCTGCTGGGCGTCCTGGGGCAGGTCCGCCACGCCGCCCGCCACCCGGAGCGTCACCGCCGGGAGCCAGAACAGGAAGGGCTCCGGGGGCAGGGACTGGAGCGTGCGCTGGAAGAAGCTCCGCCCGGGCGGCGCCGGGGCGGGGGCCGGCAGTTCCTTCCGCTGGACGAGGAAGGCCAGAGCCCCCAGCGTTCCCGTCTGCTTCACCTCCCCGTGGAGGGGGGAGATCCAGGATTCGAGGGGGCTCTTGACCGAGCCATCCAGCTCCTGGCCGGTGAAGTGGACCGCGTCCGGGAAGCCGGGCAGCGGGGCGGGTCCCGTGGGGTGGAGGTCCACGGTGCTCCACTGCTGGAGCGGGAAGGAGAAGGTGACCGCATGGAGGGGGCGGCGCAGTCGGGCGGCCTCCCGGTAGCGCGCCTCCAGGTCCCCGGGCCAGAGGATGGCCCCCTTGGGCACGGGCAGGGTCAGGGGGGCGCCTTCCTTCGGCAGGAGGTGGAGGAGGCCCGGTGCCGAGGGGGACCAGGCGGCGGTGCCTTCGAAGGGTTCCCGCGAGAGCTGGACCTTCCAGGTGAAGGCGAGGCTCCCGTCCGGGGCGCGGCGAGCCGTCTCGGAGAGGTCCTGCCGGATGTCGGTGCCCATGCGGGAGAGGCTGATCCACTCCCGGCTCGAGGCGACCTGGTCCGGCCCCTCCAGGCGGATCTCCTGGGAGGCGCCGCCCGCCTCCTGGCCTCCGATCCACTCCCGGAAGGTCCGCAGGGGAAGAGGCTGGGCCGCGAGGAGCGTGCAGGCGAGGAAGGCGGCGGGGCAGGGCGGGATCCAGCGCATTCCCCCAGTCTATCGGGCCGGATGGCCTCACACTGCCAGGGTGCTCCGTACCTGCTCCGCCATCGTCCTGAGGACCACGCCCTTCGAGGAGGGCGGGGCGGTGGTGTCGTTCCTGGGCGAGCATGGCGAACGGCTGGCCGGGGTGGCCCGGGGCATCAAGAAACCCACGGCCAAGTGGGTGGCCGCCTTCGAGCCCCTGGGGCTCGTCCGGGTGACCTTCTTCGGGAAGGAGCAGGCGGACCTGAAGCGCATCACCCGCTGCGACCTGCTGGCCAGTCCGCTCACCCTGGGGCACCTGGAATCCAGCCTGGTCATGGCCTGCCTCGCGGACCTCTTCGACCGGGTGGCCCGCGAAGGGGTGGAGGACGAGCGGCTCTACCGCCTGCTGAGCGCCTGCACCCGCGCCCTGAAGACCCGGCCGGGGCAGGCGCTGGGGATCCTCGCCTACGCGGAACACTGGCTGCTCCACTGCCTTGGCCTGCTGCCCCATCCCGGGGCCTGCGGGCGCTGCGGGGGGAGCGACGCGCCCCTGGTGCTGTTCTCCGAGGAGCAGGGCTGGTGCTGTGCCGCCTGCACGCCGGCGGAGGGTCCGGGGCTGCTCCCACCGGGCGTCCGGGAGCACCTCCGGCGCCTGAGGACCGCCCCCGCCGAGGAGGCCCCCCCGCTGGATCCTGCCGATCCCGCCCAGCAGGCCGTCACGGCCCTCCTGCGCCAGCGCCTGCTGGCGGAACTCGGGGGCCGCCTCCGCAGCTACGAGGTGCTCTGGCGGCTCGTCTGATCCGGCGTGCCGGAACTTGCCCTCGAGGGGTCCGCGACCGATGGATTCCCATCATCGGGGACGGGCATGGCGCAGGATCATTCGCTCTGGGAACACTTCGGGGGGGGGCGCCTGATCATTGACGCCGCGATCCTGGGATCGCTGGGCGCGCTGGAGTACGCCATCCTCAGCCACCCTTCGGCGATCCAGCCGGGTGAGGGGGCGCTGCTCGTCATGCTGTTCTCAGGGCTGCTGATCCTCGGCCGGCGGGGCATCG
>DAIDKC010000233.1 GCA_027451045.1 Holophagaceae bacterium
GCTCGGTAGGCGGCCAGTTCCTCGGGGTTGGGCCGGGGCGCCGTGGGGAAGGTCCCGTCCTGGCGGCCCTGGCTGGGGCTCACGGTCAGCGGCAGGCCCGCACGCTGGAACAGGGCGGGCACGAAGGCCCCGCCGGTGCCGTGGAAGGGCGTGAAGAGGATACGGGCCGGTTCGAAGGGGCTGGGATGCTGGAGCAGATCCGCGCCCAGGGCCAGGTAGGCCGCCTCCACCTCCGGGGGGATCGGCTGGATGCGTCCCTCGGGGACCTGCGGAGGCGGGGGCACCAGCGGCTGGCGGGCCATCTCGGCCTCGATCTCCGCGTCCCAGGGATCCACCACTTGGCCGCCGAGGTCGTTGTAGGCCTTGAAGCCGTTGTACTCCTTGGGGTTGTGGCTGGCGGTGACGATGGCGCCGCAGCCCGCCTGGAGGCGCTTCATGGCGAAGCAGAGGAAGGGGGTGGGCAGGGGGCGGTTGCCGAGGAACACCTGGTAGCCGGCTGCCGCGAGCACCTCCGCGCAGGCCCGGCCGAAATGGTCGGAATTGAGGCGGGTGTCGAAGCCCACCACCGCGATCTTCCGTCCCGGGGCCCGGCGCGAGGCCACGGCCGCCAGGGCGATGGACACCCGCCGGATGTTGGGGCGGTTCATGCGGCGCAGGCCGGCGGCCATGAAGCCCCGGAGCCCCCCCGTGCCGAAGGCCAGGGGCTCGGAGAAGCGGTCCTCCAGCTCCGCCAGGGCCTTGGCGTCTCCCCGACCGGCCGCGGCCACCAGGGGCTCCAGGTCGGCCCGGAGGTCGGGCTCCAGGTGGGGAGAGGAAAGGTATTCGCGGGCGGACTGGAGGCTCATGGAGAATCCCGGCACAAGAAGCTCCAGGATCGCAGATCCCCGGGAAGGCTGGCTAGGCCGGCTTGCGCGCGAGGATCTGCACCACGGCACCGGGGCCGTGGTGATAGGCACCCTCGTGGATCTCCCGCACGCATTCCCGTCCCACCTCCAGGTCCAGGCCCGGCAGCAGCCCGGCCAGTTCCGGGAGGGTGCTGAGCAGGTCGGGCTCCTTCGGGCCGCCCGTACCGTAGGCGGGCTGGTCCGGTGTGTAGGACTCCAGGATCAGGACTCCGCCCGGCGCGAGGGTCTCCGCGCAGCGGGGGTAGAGCCGCCGCCGGAGGGCGGAGGGGACGTGGCAGAAGATCGAGATGATGCCGCTCCAGGGGCCGGGTCCCGGATCGAAGTCCGCGAGGTCGGCGGCCACCGTGTGGATCGAGACGCCCCGGGAAGCGGCCAATGCCTGGGCCCGGGCCAGCCCCACCTCGGACTGGTCCACGGCGGTGACCTCGTGTCCGAGGCCGGCGAGGTGCACCGCGTTCCGGCCCTGGCCCTCGCCCAGGCCGAGCACGGGGCCGGGCGGAATGTGCGGCGCCATCTGGCGCAGGAAGTCGTTGGGCTCGGTGCCGTAGGTGAAGTCGGGCGCGGCGTAGCGGGCATCCCAGAGGGGATGGCTCATCAGGCGCCCCCGAGGGCGATGTCCTCCAGCAGGAGGCTGAGGCCGGCGCTGCTGCCGTACCAGCGGAGGTCGCTGCCGACCGCCACGATGCGGGTGAGGAAGTCGCGGAGGTTGCCGGCGAAGGTGAGCTTGTCCACGGGTTCGGCGAGGAGGCCGTCGCGGATGCGCAGCCCGCTGGCGCCCACACTCAGATCGCCGCTCACGGGATCCACCGTGTGCAGTCCCATGATCTCGGTGATGAGCACGCCCTGGCCCGCCGCGCGGTAGAGGGCCTCCGGAGCGGTCTTCCCGGCCAGGGGGAAGAGGTTGAAGGTGGTGGCTCCCGGCTGGCTGCCCATGCCCCGTCCCGCGCTGCCCGTGGGCGCCACGCCCATCTCGGCGGCCGTCTTGAGGGTGTGCAGGTAGGTCTTCAGGACGCCGCCCTCCAGGAGCACGTTCCGGCGCGTGGGTAGGCCCTCGCCGTCCCAGGGCTCCGTGCCCAGGGCGGGGCAGCCGGGGGTCTCGGCGAGGCGGCCATCGTCCACCAGGGTCAGCAGCGGCGAGGCGATGGCCTCGCCCAGCTTCCCGGCGAACAGGCTCCGCTGCTTGAGGACGGCCTCGGCATCCAGCATCCCGGCCACGATCGCCAGGAGGTCCACGGCGACTTCGGGATGGAGCACCACCGGGTACCGCCCGGCCGGGAGGCGCTGCGGATTCAGCTTCCGCTCCCCCTTGCGTGCGGCTTCGGCACCGATGGCGGCCAGGTCCAGGACCGGCCGGCGCGCAATGTCCCAGTGCCAGGCGGCCTGGCGCTCCTCGCCTTCCGCCACGGCCAGCTCGATGCTGGCGGAGCAGCTGGAGCCCACATCCGCCGCCCGCACGCCCTTCTGGGTAAGAAGCAGGCTGGCGCCGGCACCATCGCTCCAGGCGGCTTCCCGCACTGCGGCGACCTTCGACGAGGTCTTCCGGGCTCCGGCTTCCAGCGCCAGGGCCCGCTCGATGCGGTCCTCGGGCGTGAGGGCGTCCACAGCGGCGTCGAAGCGGCCGGGCAGGTCGTCCAGGCCCTCGGGAGCCGCCTGCCGCAGCCAGGGATCCTCGTCGCCGAGGGCGCTGAGCTCCCAGGCCTGGGAGAACAGATCCCGGAAATCCGCGGCGGCCAGGTCGCTGGTGGTGGCCAGTCCGGTGCGGAAACCCTTGCCCCCGGCGCGGATCACGCGCACGCCCAGGCCTCCCCGCTTGCTCGCCGTGAGGTCCTCCAGGGCGCCGTTCTGGACCTTGGCCTTGCGGGAGCGGGACACCGAGATGAAGGCCTCGGCGCCTTCGGCGCCCAGCTTCATGGCGTGGGCGATGCCCTCCTGGAGCCTGGCCTCCAGCGCTTCGGAGATGAAGGAACGGAAGGGATCGGTCATGTCAGGCTTCCTTCTCGAGGGCGGCCCGGAGGTGGGCCAGGCTGGCGGCATCGTAGGCGACGAGGGTGACGGACTCGGGCAGGGCGTGGGTTCCCAGCCACGCCAGGCAGGTCTCCGCGGCGAGGCGGGCGGCCTGGTCCGGCGGGTAGCCGTAGATGCCCGTGCCGATGGCGGGGAAGGCCAGGGTGCGGCAGCCGTGGGCCTCGGCGAGGCGGAGGCTCTCCCGGTAGCAGGAGGCCAGCCGTTCGGCTTCCCCCTGGCCGCCGCCCCGCCAGACCGGGCCTACCGCATGGATGACGTGGCGGGCGGGCAGGCGGAATCCCGGCGTGAGACGGGCCTGGCCCGCAGGACAAGGGGCCGCGGGGACGCAGGCGGCCGCGAGGTCCGGACCCGCGGCGCGGTGGATGGCCCCGCAGACGCCCCCGCCCGGAAGCAACTGGGGATTGGCGGCATTGACGATGGCGTCCACGGCGAGGGTGGTGATGTCGGCCTGGACCACCAGCAGGCGGGGGACGGTCAAATCACGCTCGGCAGGGGCTCGGCGGTGCCGCCCACCACGAGCGCCGGGCAGAGGATCGTGGGCAGGGCATCGCTCACGGGCACGCCCTGGCCATCCTTCCCGCAGGTCCCTATGTCGAAGTGGTGCAGGTCGTCCCCGATGCGCGTGAGCTGCCTCAGCACCTCGGGGCCGCAGCCCGTGAGCGTGGCGTTCTTGACGGGATATCGCGGCTCGCCCTTCTCCACCCAGTAGCCCTCGGTCACCTGGAAGACGAAGTTGCCGGTGACGGTATCCACCTGGCCCCCGCCCATGTGGGTGACCAGGAGTCCGCGGTCGAGGTCCCGGAGGATGGCCTCAGGCGCCTCGTTCCCGGGGGCCAGGAAGGTGTTGCGCATGCGGGGGATGGGCAGATGGCGGTAGCTCTCCCGCCGGCCGTTGCCGGTGGGTTCTGCGTCCATCTTCCGGGCGGTCTTGCGGGACTGGAGGTAGGCCTTCAGGATGCCGTTCTCGATGAGCACCACGCGGCTCACGGGGTTGCCCTCGTCGTCCACGGCCTGACTGCCGCGCTTGTGGGGCAGGGTGCCGTCGTCAATGATCGTCACGCCGTCCGCTGCCACCTTCTCGCCCATCTTGCCCGCGAAGGCGCTCATCCCCGCCAGGGCGAGATCGGCCTCCAGACCGTGCCCGCAGGCCTCGTGGATCATGGTTCCGCCGGCGGAGCTGCTGAGGACCACCGGGAAGGTGCCCGCCGGGGCAGGCTTGGCGTCGAGGGCCTGGACGGCCAGGCGCACGGCCTCCTTCACCGTGCGGGACACCGCCTCCTCGGTGAAGAGCTCGAAGCCCCGGGTCTCGCCGAGGGCCTGGTAGCCGGTCTGGAGCTGAGATCCGTCGCCGGCCGTGACATTCAGCCGGAGCACGCCCTGGGTGCGCCGGTCCTCGGTGGCACGGGCCCACCAGCCGCTGCCCTCGGGCTCGGCGGAGGCGATCCAGACGCGCTGGGTGCTGTCCCCGTACGCCACGGAGACCTGCTTGAGGGCCCCGGGGCGGAGGGTTTCGGCATGCTCCCGGGCCAGTGCCTCCGCCCGGCGGACCAGCGCCACCTTGTCGGCCAGGGGCACGGTCCCAGGGTCCACGGCCACAGGGCTGGGCGTGGGATAGGCTTCCTGCACCAGGGCGGGCAGCGAGGCGGGGAGGCCCTTCCCGGGGGCGGCGAGGGTCCGGGCGGCTTCCAGCAGCTCCTGGAACGCCGGGGCGATCAGGTCGGCGAACCGGGTCGCCTCGCCCTCCACCAGCCGCAGGCTGGCGCCGAAGGTCTCGGAGGCGAGCACGTCCTCCATGCGGCCGTCGTCCATGGCGAGGGCATGGGCCTTCCGGCGCTCCACGAACACTTCGCCGTAGTCCCCACCCCGGGCGAGGAGGGCGGTCAGGACCTCGTGGAGCTGGTCGGGGGTGAAGGGTGCGGCCATGGGGGCCCTCCAGGTCCGCGCGCGGCGGATCTTCCAGTCTGCCAGAAGGGCGGCCTCGGCCTCGTCGAGGATCCCGGCGAGGTCGCGGCCGTCGTTGAGGATCACGCGGTCGGCATGGAGGGCCCGCTCGGGCGCCCTCGCCTGGGCGCAAAGGCGGGCATGGGCGGCGGCCGGATCGAGGCCGTCCCGGGCTTCCAGGCGGGCCACCCGCAGCGCTTCCGGGGCATCCACGGTCCAGAATGCGTCGAAGTGGTGGGCCCGACCCCGCTCCACCCAGAGGGCCGCATCCAGCACGGCTCCCTTCGCGGTGGGGGGAAGGGCGGACAACCGGGTGGCCAGGAGGCCCTCGATGCGGGGGTGGAGCAGGGCGTTCAGCCGCTGGCGGGCCCCGTTGTCGGAGAAGACCCGGGCCGCCAGGCGCGCGCGGTCCAGGGAACCGTCCGAGGCCAGGAGGTCCTTCCCGAAGGTCGCCACCACCGCGGCCAGTCCCTCGCTGCCCGGAGCCACGGCCTCGCGGGCCAGGACATCGGCATCAAGCACTGTCCAGCCCCGCTCGGCCAGCAGCCTGGCCACGAAGCTCTTCCCCGCAGCGATGCCGCCGCTGAGGCCGAGGAGGGGGAAGGGCGCAGGGTGCATCCGGGCGGGTTCCGCTTCCGATTGTGCCCGGGCGGCTCAGTCCCGCGTCACGTCGAGGGTGTAGGGCTCGCCCTGGGCGTCCAAGACGGAGGTGTCCACCACGATGAAGACCGTGGAGGGGCGGGCCTTGGGATTGCGGTAGGAGGCCTCGGGGTTGCCCGTGGGGATCCGGTTCTGCAGCATGCCCGGGCCGAGACGGCCCCAGGAATCCAGGACCTTGACCACGAACCAGCCCTCATGCGTCCCGTGCAGCCGGGCCTTGAAGCCCGCCCGGGGGGGCACATCCACCCGGTAGGCCTTCCAGCCCGCCACGGAATCCATGCGATCCGACACCTGGCAGGAGGCGTCCGGAAGGGCGACCGCCGGGATGTTGACCCCGTGCCGCGCCCGTTCGCGGATGGCCCAGTCCAGGTCCCGGGGGCCGAGACCCTGGGCCGGGTCCGGGTAGCAGGGGGTGAGGGGCCCCGGCACGCCGGGCAGCTTCCGGGCCTCCAGCACCTGGGGCTTCGGCGCAGGGGGCGCTGCGGGGGCGGACAGGGTGATCAGCAGCGTGGCGAGGGGCAGCATGGAAACCTCCGATCCCGGGGCCGCCGTGGGCGGGTTCCTATCCCACCTACAAGATGGGCCGGAGCCTGTTCAAGGTTCCCGGGGGTCTCTACACTGGGGCTTCGCACGTCATGACCCTCGAGGTTCCATGAAAGACTCCTCTTCCGAACCGGCCCTGGATCTGTCCCAGCTGGAGAAGCCCCTGCTCGAGCTGGAGGCCCAGATCCAGGCCATGGCGATGGACCCCTCCCAGCATCGGGAGCGGGAGAAGCTCCAGAAGAAGCTGGAAAAGCTGAAGCACGAGCTGTTCTCCAACCTGACGGACTGGCAGCGGGCCCAGCTGGCGCGGCACCCCAGGCGCCCCTACACCCTCGACTACCTGGAGCGCATCTGCGAGCGCTTCGAGGAGTTGCATGGCGATCGGCGGTTCGGGGACGACGCGGCCATCGTCGGGGGCTTCGGCTGGCTGGACGGCAACCCCCTGATGGTCATCGGCCAGCAGAAGGGGCGCGACACCAAACAGAAGATCCTCAGGAATTTCGGCATGCCGAAGCCCGAGGGCTACCGGAAGGCCCTCCGTCTCATGAAGCTGGCGGAGAAGTTCAAGCGCCCCGTGCTCTGCCTCATTGACACCCCCGGGGCCTACCCGGGCGTGGATGCGGAGGAGCGGGGCCAGGCCGAAGCCATCGCCCGGAACCTCATCGAGATGGCCAAGCTGGAGGTCCCCATCGTCGCCGTGGTCATCGGCGAGGGCGGCAGCGGCGGGGCCCTGGCCCTGGGCGTGGCCGATCGTGTGCTCATGATGGAGAACGCCATCTATTCCGTCATTTCGCCCGAGGGTTGCGCGTCCATCCTCTGGAAGGACGCCACCCAGGCTCCGAAGGCCGCCGCGGCCCTGAAGCTCACCGCGCCCCATCTGCTGGAACTGGGGGTCATTGACAGCATCGTGAAGGAGCCTCTGGGAGGCGCCCATGCCAACCACGATGCCGCAGCCCAGGCCTTGAAGGACGCCATCGTGGAGGCCTTCTCCGAACTGGCGGATCTGTCCGTCGAGGAGCTGGTGGAGGCCCGGTAC
>DAIDKC010000234.1 GCA_027451045.1 Holophagaceae bacterium
CCGCCCTTCCAGGACCAGCCGATCCGCCTCCTGGCCCGGGACAAGGCCGGGGGCATCTGGCTGGCCGGATCGGGGCACCTCCTGGGCCGGTGGGACGGCCGCGCCTTGCGGCTGTACCCCCTCCCCGCGGATGCGGGGAAGGCCTCCATCCAGGATCTCCAGGCCGATCCCCAGGGCCGGATCTGGGTGCTGCTCCGGGACCGCCTGCTGCGCATGGACCGCGGTGCCTGGCGCCCGGTGCCCCTGCCCGGCCTGCCAGCCTCCCCGAAAATGCTGAGCCTCCGCTTCGACGCCCACGGGGGCGGCCGCCTGATCGCCCTGGGGGGCGACGGCCTGCTGGTGGTGCCGCGGCAGGGGCCGCCCCGGCGCCTGACCGCCGCCGACGGCCTCCCGCGGGACAGCATCCTGGTGGCCCTCCGGGACAGCCGGAACGTCCTCTGGGTGGGCTCGGACGGGGACGGGCTCGCCGCCCAGGTCGTGCCAGGGCTCTGGACCCTGGACCAGGCCCCGGACACCCCGGGGCGGAACCTCGCCGCCGTCATGGCCATCGCCCAGGTGGAGCCAGGCCGGGTGCTGCTCGCCTCCAGCACCGGCCTCTACCTCGTGGAGGCGGGCCGGGGGATCACGGGCCACTGGACCCGGACCCGTGGCCTCCCCTCCGACGAGCTGTGGTGCATCCTCCCGGACGGCCTGGGAGGCGCCTGGATCGGCACGGACCGCGGACTGGCCCATTGGCGCGCGGGAAGGGTGGCCCCGGCCGGCCCCCACGTCCTGGCGCGGACCACCGTGCTCACCCTGGTGCGGGACCAGGGCCGCATCCTGGCCGGGACGGAACGGGGGCTCTACCTGCTGGATGCCGCCGGACGCATCCTGCGCCACTTCTCGCTTCCAGCCTCCCTGGGCACCAACGAGATTGACGACGCGCTCCGGTACGGGGGGCACCTGATCCTCGCCACACCCATCGGGCTCTGGCGGGTGGAGGGCGACCGGATGGTGCCCACCTTCCAGGATGCCCCCTTCGCGGCCACCAACGTGACCTGCATGGCCACCGACGCCGCCGGGGAACTCTGGGTGGGCACCCTGAACGGCCTCTACCGGCGGCACCGGGGCCGGTGGATCACCTATGGGCTGCAGCAGGGGCTCGGCGACGACAGCATCAACTTCATCGCGAGCCTGGGCCCTGGCTGCATGGTCATCGGCCACAACCGGGGCGTGGACATCCTGAGCGGCCCTGCCGTCCAGCACCTGACGCGCGCCCAGGGCCTCGTCTCCGACGAGACGAACCACGACGGGTTCATGGTGGATCCCGAGGGCCGCCTGTGGATCGGCATGATCGGCGGCGTGAGCATCCTCGACGACCCCAGGACCTTCCGGAATCCGCCGCTCCGCCCTCCGACGGTCCTGGAAATCCGATGGCCCGGCGGACAGGCGGGCATGCCGGAGCGGGTCGTCATCCCCCCCTCGCCCGGATCCCTGGACTTCACCTTCGACACGGCCGAGCCGGTCGCCCCGGGGATCCTCCGCTACCAGGCCATGCTGGACGGATTCGACAGTGACTGGCGGACCGTCCCCTCCCGGGGGCCCGAACTCCACTACCGCGGTCCGGGCGCGGGGACCTACCGCTTCCGCCTCAGGATGCAGCAGGACCACGGGCCCTGGATCGAGGCGAGGCCCATTGCCGTCGTCATCAGACCGGCCTGGTACGAGACCTGGTGGGCCCGGGGGGGCCTGGGACTCGCGGTCCTCGGCCTGGTGTGGGGATTCGTATGGATGCGGGGCCACCGCCTTGCCCTGCGCGCCCAGGCGCTGGAAGGGACCGTCGAGGCCCGCACCATGGCCCTGGCCCGCCAGAACTGGGCGCTGGAGCAGGCCCACGGGCAGATCAAGCGGAGCCTCGAATCCCGCCTGAAGCTGATGAACATGGTCACCCACGACCTCCGCTCGCCCTTGACCAGCATCATGCTCAGCCTGGACCGCCTCAGGGAGGTCGCCCCCGAGGGCAGGGCTCTGCTCGACCTCATGGGTCGCGAGGCCGACCGCATCGAGACGCTGCTGCGGGACCTTCTCGACCGGAGCCGGTCCGAGGCCCTGTTGCAGGGGTTGAGCCTGGCTCCCACGGTGCCCGCCGCCGTCACCGAGGGGTTCGAGGAGGTCCTGCGCCTGAAGGCGGAAGCCAAGGCCCTCGCCCTCCACCTGGAGGTGGAACCCGGGACGGGGCGCGCGTTCATCCGGGCGGACCTCGCCGCCCTGCAGCAGGTGATGCTGAACCTGTTCGAGAACGCCTTGAAGTTCACTCCGCCTGGCGGACAGGTGGGCCTGAGGTCGGGCCTCGATGCGCCCCGGCACGAATGGAGCCTCGAGGTCTGGGACACGGGGCGGGGGCTCGAAGCCTCCCAGATCCAGGAGATCCTCCGCCCGTTCCGCCAGACGCGCTCCGGTGACGCGGTCCAGGGTTGGGGCCTGGGACTCTCCATCTGCCAGGACATCCTCGAGGCCCACCACGGCCGCCTGGAGATCCGCAGCGAGCCCGGCCAAGGCGCGGCCTTCAGGATGATCCTGCCCCTGATGCCCGGGAAACCGGTCGCCTGAATCGCCGTGCGTCCCGCGGTGCACCGGGGCATCCTGAGGGTCCTGGAACGCCCTTGATGCCCGATCTCCCCTCGCCCCTGTCCCGCCCCGCCCCACCGGGGTCCGTCGGCCTTCTGCTGCTCACCGGCGGGGAGGGGCGGCGGATGGGCAGGCCCAAGCACGCCCTGCCGCATCCGGCCGGAGGAAGCTGGGGAGGCCACCTGGTACGCGTCTTCGCCGCGGTCTGCCCGGGAGGACCGATCCAGATCCTGGGGGCGCCGCTGCCGGACCGGCCCGAACTGCCCCGCCTGGAGGACCCGCGGCAGGGGCCTGCCGTGGCCCTCCGGGCCTGGAGCCGGGCCGCGGTGCCCGCTGCGACGAGATGGTGGGTCGTGGGGTGCGACCAGGTGCGGTGGGACCCTCCCCGCCTGACCGCCTGGCTGGAGCGCGTGGAGGCTGCGGATCCCGGGGCTTCAGCCTGGGTGCTGGCCCGCCACCAGGGCCGCCTCCAGCCTCTGGGGGGCCTGCTCCCGGCGGGGCTCCGGCCCCTCCTGGACCGCGGCCCCGAGCGCAGCCTCCTGGCCCTGGTGGACCGCCTGCCGCACGTCATTCTGGACGTAGAGGGTAAGGAATGGCTGGATGCCGACACTCCCGAGGCGCGAGGCGCCTTCGAGCGGGAGGCCGCCCAGGCGCATCCCGGATCTGAGACTCAAACCACCGAAGCGTGATTTGTTTTTCGCATGATTCGAAACCCCCTTACTACACTCGAATTCAATAATATTCCATTGTAGTTATTTAGTCATTCGTGATGATAATCACGAACGACTTGACCATGTTGCTTACCGTTTCATCCTCTATATCGAACCCGAATGGGTCATGAATGGCAGACGGCATGCTCCCCCTCTCCCAGACAGCAGGCTACGCGGTGCTGGCGCTCAGCTGCCTGGACGACCCTGGAGGCGCCCCGGCCCTGGTTCAGGACGTGGCGGCGCGCACCGGCATCCCGAGGGCCTACCTCTCCAAGCTCATGAACAGCCTCTCCCACAAGGGGCTGGTGCAGTCCAAGCGGGGGAACAAGGGCGGCGTCCTGCTCGCCCACCCCGCCCGGGAGATCACCCTGGATCTCATCGCCGAAGCGGTGGATGGCGACGATTGGCGCCGCACCTGCCTGCTCGGCTTCGACGCATGCGCGGATGACCGGGCCTGCCCCACCCACGCCTTCTGGAAGGAGGAGCGGGACCGCATCCACGCCCACCTCCAGCAGAACACCCTCGCGGACATCGCGGCCTTCGAGCGGAAATCCCGCACCTGGCGCCTGATGGACGCGCTGCTCCCCTCCACCGTGGCCCCCTAGCGGGACCCGGACCGCACCCCATCGCCCTTCTCCAACCCCGGAGACCAGCATCGCTTGGCCTTCTGCCAGCGGCGCCCTCCATTCCTTCCCCCCACAGAAAGGATGTGCACCATGCGCAACACCCTCTACACGATCCTGGCGATGGCCGCCCTGGCCGCGCCCCTGTCCGCCCACGGCGCCAGCGAGCTCAAGGGCAAGTTCTACATCCTCAAGCAGTGCAAGCCCTGCCACGGCGAAGGCGGTTCCGGCGGCGTCGTCACGCCCCTGATCAAGACCCAGGCCCAGTGGCGCGCCTACTTCAAGGCCGGCAAGCACGACAAGGGCAAGGAGAAGCTCGGCGCCCACACCAAGCTCTCCCCTGCGCAGCTGAAGGACGTCGAGGCCTTCATGGTCGCCCACGCCTCCGACTCCCCGCAGCCCATGACCTGCGGCGGCTGAGCCGTCCCTCCCCCCGGAACCCCCTCCCCCATCCCTGAAACCACCATGGAGAACCGCCGATGAAACCAACCCGCATCATGCTCGCCCTGGCCGCCACCCTGGCGCCCATGGCCCTGGGCGCCCAGTCCACCGAGAACCTCCAGAAGGAGATCGAAGGCCTCAAGCAGCAGGTCCAGGCCCTCCAGCAGAAGGCCGATTCCGCCCAGGAGAAGGCCGCGGAGACCAAGGATCTCGACCACCGCCTCACCCGCGTGGAAAAGAAGATGGGCGCCGGCAACGTCCAGTGGGGCGGCGACCTCATGACCCGCTTCGATTCCACCCAGTGGGACCTCAAGCCCTACCAGCAGTTCGAAGGGTTCATCCAGAATCCCGGCAATCCGGCCATGCCGATGCCGATCGTGCAGCAGGTCGGCGCCCAGGTGTGGAGCAATCCCGTCCAGTGGTCCACTCGCCTGCGCCTGAACATGGGCATCCACATCAACGACCATGCCCAGATCATGGGCCGCCTCGTGATGTACAAGATCCACGGCGGGGCGACCGTCCCCACCTTCAACGGATCGCCGAACACGATCAACACCACCTTCACCGCCGGCCAGGTCCCGAGCAGCGATGTCCTGCGGGTCGAGCGGGCCAGCCTTGTGTACCACTTCCCCCTGGGCATCCTCTCCATCGGGCGCCAGAACACCACGGACGGCCCTCCGTTCGAGATCCGGGAAGGCCAGGAGCGGCAGGCCACCCCCATGGCCATGGCCGTGAACGCGACCATTGACGGCATGGGCTGGAAGTTCGAGCTCAGCAAGATCGGGTTCCCCGACAGCACCCTGCTGGGCATCTGCTACGGCGTGGGCTTCGAGAGCGGCTTCGGCGGCGGCGGACTGGTGAAGACCAGCGCCGCGCCCGTGGGCTTCAACTTCACCAATGCCACCGCCACGAACCCCGGTGCCGCCACCCTGCAGGTCAACACCCTCAGCCACCTCAAGGACACCAACGTCCTGGGAATCATCTACGACATGCCCCTGCTCTTCGCCATCGGGGACACCGTCCAGAGCACCCACTTCTTCGTCCAGTACGACCACTTCAACAACATGACGGACATCCCGTTCGGGAACACCCTCGACTTCCCGGTGCCCTCCGCCCCCGGCATGGGTGGGATGCCCTCCACCCAGTTCGTCACCGCCACCAACAACCTCGGTGACATGGACCAGTGGACCGTGGTGTGGGAGCACCAGATCGGCGACCACTTCAGCTACTTCCTGTCCGGCGGGTACATCAAGAGCCACCCGAACGGCAAGAGCAGCCAGTACGGCGCCTACTGGGGCGATCCCTCCAACCCGATCCAGCTCTCCGGCTTCGGCGGGCTGATGGGCGATCCCTACAACAGCCACACGGCCACCGCCTACTACACCGGGGTGCGCTGGGATCCCACCGAGAAGCTCGGCTTCGGGCTCGAGTTCAACCACGGGTCGCCGCGCTGGTTCACCTACACCCCCGCCACCGGCATGCCCTCCGACAAGCTCGGGGCCCGGGGCGACGTGTGGGAAGGCTACACCCAGTGGCGGTTCGCCAAGAACGCCGACGTCCGGCTCGGCTACCTGCACTACCACTACACCCACGCCTTCAGCGGGTGGCAGATCGCCCCTGGCCCGATGCCTGGCGAGAGCTGGGAAGCCTCCTACAACCTGAACAACAACCCCATGCTCCAGTACGCATTCCCGGCCACGGTGAAGGACTTCTACGCCGCCCTCACCGTGCACTTCTGATTCACACCCACCGAACCCCGCGGAGTCCACGCTCCGCGGGGTTCCGACTGTCCACCCCGGACGCCACCCCCACAGGAGAGCCCATGCTGCATCCGCCCCGAAACCCATCGCCGCCCGGATTCCGGCGCGCGCTCCAGGCCCTCCTCGGCCTGGCGGCCCTCTCGTTCCTGAGCGTCCGGGCCCAGAATGCCACGTCTCCTGCGCCCGCGGGCCACGGTTCGTACATCAAGGTGCATGCCGAGCTGAACAGCATGCAGACGGCGGACCACAGCAAGTTCAAGATCCTCCAGGGGCCCTTCAAGGATGGCGATGGGGCGGCCGTCACCAAGGCCTGCCTCACCTGCCATACCGAAGCCGCCA
Organism: Holophagaceae bacterium; assembly: GCA_027451045.1. Classification (GTDB taxonomy): domain Bacteria; phylum Acidobacteriota; class Holophagae; order Holophagales; family Holophagaceae; genus Geothrix. The sequence goes on from DAIDKC010000234.1 coordinate 6,481, forward strand.
AGCAGGTGATGGCCACCCAGCACTGGCTCTGGCATGTCCCCCAGAAGGGGCTGGAGAGCTACGGGAAGGCCACCGATCTGGTCAACAACTTCTGCATCTCCATCCGGGGCGGCAACACCGCCACCTGCACCCGCTGCCATGCCGGCTACGGGTTCCAGGACAAGAACTTCGACTTCACCAATCCCGACAACGTGGACTGCCTCGTGTGCCACGACACCACCGGGGACTACGAGAAGGAGACCGCCGGCTATCCCAATCCCGCGATTGACCTGGCGGAAGTCGCCCAGCACGTGGGACGTCCCACGCTGAAGAACTGCGGCGCCTGCCACTTCTTCGGCGGTGGCGCGGATGCGACCAAGCACGGCGACCTGGACGACACCATCCTGAACGCCCCCAGGAACGAGGACGTCCACATGTCCAAGCAGGGCGCCGGCATGACCTGCATTGACTGCCACGTCTCCACGGCCCACCAGATCGGCGGTCCCGACTACGTCCTCCCCGCGAACATGCGAGAGAAGCCCAAGTACCCGGGCGAGGCCGTCTCCCGGATGTCCTGCACCGCCTGCCACAGCGCCACGCCCCACAAGTCCTACATCCTGAACCGCCACTACCAGAAGGTCGCCTGCCAGACCTGCCACATCCCCGAGTTCGCCCGGGACAAGCGGGGCACCAACCTCTGGTGGGACTGGTCCACGGCCGGGAAGCTCAAGAACGGGCGCCCCTACACCACCGAGGACAAGAACGGCTTCGAGACCTACAACAGCATGCACGGGGACCTGGTCTGGGCCCGGGATGTCGTACCCCAGTATGTCTGGTACGACGGGAACATGAAGTTCACCCGGCTGACCGACACGATCACGCCGCCCAAGGATCCCAACGGCTCGATCATGCTGAACCCCGTCGAGGGCTCCTACACCGATCCCAACGCCAAGATCTGGCCCTTCAAGTTCCATGAGGGGAAGCAGCCCTACGACACCGTGCTGAACAAGCTGATCGCGCCCTACACCGCAGGTCCTGCCGGTTCAGGCGCCTTCTGGGGCGACTGGAAGTGGGAGCCCGCCATCGAGAAGGGCATGGCCACCGCCGGCCTTCCCTACAGCGGCCACTACGGCTTCGTGCGCACCACCATGGAGTGGCCCATCACCCACATGGTGGCCCCCAAGGAGATGGCCCTCACCTGCACCGCCTGCCACGCCCAGCACGGACGCCTGGCGAAGGTGCCCGGCTTCTACCTCCTGGGACGCGACCGTGGCACCGGCCTTGATGCCATCGGCTTCGGCGTGATTCTCCTCACCATCGTCGGTGTGGCGGTCCACGGCATCCTCCGCTTCATCCACGGTCGCCACTAGGAGGCATCATGCGACGCGTACTGCTCTACGAGAAGTTCGAGCGATTCTGGCACTGGGCCCAGGCCATCCTGATCATCACCCTGATGTTCACCGGCTTCGAGGTCCGCGGCCTCTACCATCCCCACTGGCTCTCCTTCGCCACGGCCGTGACGGTCCACAACTACTCGGCCCTGGCCCTGGTGGTGCTGATCGTCTTCGCCATCTTCTGGCACGTGACCACCGGCGAATGGCGCCAGTACCTCCCCACCCGGAAGTTCCTCCGGGAGATGGTGGGCTTCTACCTCACGGGCATCTTCAAGGGTGCACCCCACCCCGTGAAGAAGCACCGGATGGCCAAGCTGAACCCGCTCCAGCGGCTGGCGTACCTGGGATTCAAGGTGCTCATCATCCCCATCCAGGTCACCACCGGCGCCCTCTACTTCTTCTACCCGAACCTGAGCCGCATGGGCTGGCCTCCCAGCTCCCTGTGGGTCATCGCGGTGCTGCATGTCATCGGCGCCTTCGCGCTCGTAGCCTTCCTCATCGGCCACGTGTACCTCACCACCACGGGGCACACGCCTCTGACCAACATCAAGGCGATGCTCACCGGCTACGAGAACATGCCCGACGACGAGTACCTGGACCAGGAAGCCTAGGCTTCCCGCACTCCCGCCGAGCCCTGGTTTCCAGGGCTCGGCGCGCGTACGGGGCTTGAAAATTTTGAGCATAAGATCATAATTACCTGCGGAGGTCCCCGTGCCCCGCCCCCCCTGCTGCAAGCGCGTCCACCGCCTTCCGGGTGTCCGCACCTTC
>DAIDKC010000235.1 GCA_027451045.1 Holophagaceae bacterium
CTTCCTGACTGACACATCCACAGGCGAGGTCTGTCATGGGTGACGAGGCCATGTTCGCGCGCCGCGCCGACCACGGGGCGCGCATCCTTGTCGTGGACGACGAACCCCTGGCCCGGAGGAGCGTCCGGGCCATGCTGGAGCGCGGGTTCTACAAGGTGGAGACGGCCGGGAACGGACAGGAGGCCCTCGAGGCCTTCGGCACCTGGAAGCCGGATCTGATCCTCCTGGACATCCAGATGCCCGACATGGACGGGCTGGAGGTCTGCCGGAGGATCCGGGGGATGCCCGGCGGCGCACTCCTGCCCATCATCTTCCTGACCGGCGACGAGCGCCCCGACATCCATAGCCTGGCCTTCCAGGTGAAGGGCGATGATTTCCTCCGGAAGCCGGTCATGCAGGGCGAGCTCATCGTCCGCATCCGGAGCCTCATGCGCCTCAAGCGCCTCCAAGCCGAGATCCAGGAGGAACGGGACAGCCTCCTCGACCTCCAGGCCCAGCGCGAGCAGTTGTTCCACTTCATCGTGCACGACCTGAAGAACCCCTTGACGACCCTCCAGGTCGGCCTGGAACTGCTGGAGGACCGGGACGACACCGCCCCGGCGGCGCAGACCCAGCTCCGGAGGCTGCGGGACACCGCCCGAGGCATGGGGCGGATGATCCAGAACATCCTCGACATCGGGCGGGCCGAGCAGCTGGGGCTGGAGCTCCGCAAGACCCGGATCCCTCTGGAATCCTGGATCCCCCTCCTGCTCAAGGAACTGGAAGCCCAGGCCAGGAGCAGGGGCCACGCGATCTCCTGGGACTGTCCGGCGGGGCTCGAGATCGAGGCGGACCAGGAATTCCTCCGGCGGCTGCTGCTCAACCTCGTCGAGAACGCCCTGAAGTACTCGCCGACGGGCAGCCACACCAGCGTCGAGGCCCGACCCAGCAAGCGCGGCATCCGCCTCAGCGTCCGCGACCAGGGCCAGGGCATCCCGGAGCCGATGCGCGAGCGGATCTTCGAGAAGTTCGTGCGGCTCGAGGAAACCGGGACCGGCCCCCGCTCCGGATCCGGCCTGGGGCTCGCCTTCTGCCAGCTGGTGGCCGAGGCCCATGACGGGCGGATCTGGGTCGAGGACAATCCGACCGGCGGCAGCATCTTTGTAGTGGAGCTGCCGGCTCCGTGACCCTCGGGCAAGGCCTCCGCGCCATCGCCGAGACCACTGCCGGACCTTCATGGAGGCCCAGCGGCCGGCCCCCGCCCAGGCATCCGGCCGTCGGCATTCCTCGGGTTCAGATCTGGACGGCCCCGGTCGGAAGGCTGGCGCCCGTGACGGTGGCGGCCCGGGCGTTGGCCATCACCTTCCCGCCGGTACCCGGCCCGACGGCCAGCACCGCCCCCTGCTTGACCGCCTCGGGCGTGATCCCGACGGTCGGGACCTTGATGGCGGCCATGCGCTGGATGAGGAAGGAGGCCGCGCTGGAACCATCGCCGACCACATGGTCCCCGGCCACCAGGACCACCGCATCGGGCCGGTGCTGGTTCAGGGTGGCGACCGCCCTGCCCACCTCCTGGGGCCCCCTGACATCCACGACCATGAGCTTCAGGCCCGGTAGGGAAGCCGCCAGGGCATCCACCGCCCCGCGGCTGCTGGCGGCATCACAGACCACGGCCACGGTGCTGCACCGGGGCCAGGCGCGCTTGAGGGTCTTGCCCAGGGCATCGTAATCGCCGGCCCTCAGAGGCAGGGCCACGAGGGCGGCCACGGACAGAAAGGTCACAAGCTTCATGTTTGCATCTCCATGGGAACACCCGGAGTCCCCCCAGGAATGTCCCCTTCCCCACCTCATCGGAAGGCCGATGTACGGGCTGAAGGGGAAAATTTCGGGCCCCTGTCCCCGCTCACCCCGGAAGGCAGGTAACCTGTGCCGGGCCGTGCCCATCGCCAAGGCGGAGCTCCCATGAATTGGGCCCACGCGCACTTGATCGTCAACCATGTTCCCGTGATGGGAGCGGTTTTCGCCCTGCTGCTGCTGCTCTG
>DAIDKC010000236.1 GCA_027451045.1 Holophagaceae bacterium
GGAAGGAGGAGGGCGTACCGGGTCATGACCGCTTCCAAGAACCCCACCTGGGGAAACCGTATTGTCCCGAGGGGGGATGGCTTTGCCAAGGGGAACGCCCGGCCGAGGGCCCCCCGGGTGGCGGCCAGGAGAGAACCGGCCTGTGGCGCCGGGAACCCGGCGCGGTTGAGCATCAAGACTGTCGGCGGCGTCAGCCGAGGGCCTCGGACATGCCTCGGATCTCGGCCTTGATGCGCTCCATCTCCTCCCGCTCGATCTTCCGTGCCGGAACGCCGCCCCAGGTCTCCCCCGCGCCCACCCGGCTGCCCGGCAGCAGGACGCTGTGGGGCAGGATGGTGGCGTCGTCGCCGATGATCACGTCGCCCATGACGCAGCAGGCCAGGCCCAGGGTGGCGCGGTGGCCCACGGAGACCGGGGCGATCACCAGGTTCCCGCCGCCGCCGTAGTGGGCGAAGATCCGCACGCTGCCGCCCAGGGCGGCATCGTCGCCGATGGTGATGAGCTGGGGATCGCTGATGTACTCGGTGTTGATGAAGGCGTGGCGGCCGATCCTCATGCCCATGGCCTTGAGGAACCAGACGCCGAAGGGCGTGAGGGTCACGAAGGGCAGGAAGGTGAACCGCACCAGGTAGAAGAGCCCGTTGTGCAGGAACCAGGGAAGGGCGTGCAGGGTGTAGTACCCGCCCTTGAAGGGCTTCACGCGGGTCGGCAGCACCCAGTTGTAGACGGGGATGACCCCCAGCAGGGTCAGGCCGAAGATGAAGAAGCAGAGGGCCAGGGAGAAGCCGGCGCCGAACCAGTGGAGGACGGGGGGGAACCGGGCGGCGAGGTGGAGCAGGTGGGCCCAGATCCAGAGGGCGGGGGCCAGCGCCAGGCCCAGGGCCGTGGAGGCCAGGGCGTACATGAGCAGCACCGCCAGGCCGTAGGCTACCCTGGAGAACCGCCGGAGCAGGCGGTCCAGCAGGTTCGTCGGGGGCGGGTTCTTGGACTGGTCTTTGGCGAAGGGCTTGAAAGGTCTCAGGGATTTCATGAAAGCAGCCTACCTGATTCGTGCGGAGCGCCCCGGGCGGAGGGCCGCTTCCCTCCCATCGGCGCCCGGGGGCCGGCCGTGAACCTGGCCCTGGTCCGCCTCTCCGCCCTGGGCGACATCCTGCGGGTGCTGCCGGCCTGGGCGAACCTGCACGAGGCCTTTCCCGAGGCGCGCCTGAGGGCCGTGGTGGAGGACCGCCACGCCTTCCTGCTGGAACCGCTGCCCTGGCTGGAACCCGTCCTCGTGCGGCGGCAGCGGCTGTCCAATCCCCTGTCGGCGGTCGGTGAACTCCGCCGGGTGGCGAGCGCGATCCGGGACTGCGAGGCCAGCCTCGATTTCCACGGCATCCTGAAGGCCGCACTGATTCCACACTTCGCGGGCATCCCCGAGCGCCGGGGCGACGGCGTCACCAAGGAGTTCGCGGGAACCCTGCAGACCCATCCGCTGCCCTTCCGGCACCAGACGCGCTACGACCAGGCCCTGGGACTGGCGGAGGCCTTCGGCCGGAGCCGCGGCGTGCCGGGCCTGGGCCGCTTCCGCCCCGCGCTGAAGGACGTGCCGCTGCCGGATCCCGGGGCCATCTGGGACCAGGCCGCGAAACCCCGGGTGGTGCTGGTGCCCGGTGCCTCCCGCCGGGGCGCCATCAAGCGCTGGCCCCTGCGCCATTGGATCGTCCTGGCCGGGATGCTGAAGGATCGCTGCGAACTCCGCTGGTCCATGGGGCCCGAGGAGGAGGACCTGCGGGCCTGGCTGCCCGAGGCCACCGGCGTGCCGGCCTTCCCGCGGCTTGCGTGGTGGCAGCTCGCCGCCGCCGTTCGCCAGGCGGATCGCGTCATCGCGCCGGACACGGGCCTGCTCCACCTCGCCGTGGTCCTGGGCGTACCAGCCCTCGGCCTCTACGGGTCGAGCGATCCCGTGGTGGCGGGCCTGCCCGAGGGCACCGGACGGATCCTGCGCACGGACATCGCCTGCTCGCCCTGCCGCGAGCGCGCCTGCCAGCGCCGGCAGTGCCTGGAGGAACTCAGCCCGGAGGCCGTGCTGGCGGCGATGTGAGGGCTCAGGCCCGCCGCAGCACCAGCAGCGTCAATTCCGGCGGCACGAGGAAGCGGTCCGGGGGGCCCCAGAAGCCCGTGCCGACGCTGGTGTAGATCCACATCCCGCGGAAGCGGTGCAGGCCGCGCGGGAAGCGGTAGAGGGTGCGCACCACCAGGCTCCAGGGGAAGTACTGGCCGGAATGGGTGTGGCCCGACAGCTGGAGGGTGACGCCGGCCCGCTCGGCCGCCTCGTACCCCGTGGGGGGGTGGAAGAGCAGCACGATCGGGGCGCCCTGGGGCACCCCGGCCAGGGCCTTCCCGAGGTCCGGCCCCCGTCCCGTGCCCCGGCGGCCCCGGGCGGCGGGATCGGGCATGCCGGCCACGACGAGCGGTGCCCCGCCGTGGGCGAGCACCTGGTGGGCATTGTCGAGCACGGTCCAGCCCATTCCCTGGATCACGGGAATCCATTTCGCCACACCCGAGTAGTACTCGTGGTTGCCGGTCACGAAAAAGACGCCGTGGGTGCTGTGGAGAGCCGCCAGGCGCTCGACCTTGGCCCGGACGCCATCGGCCTCGCCATCCACCAGATCGCCCGTGACGGCCACGAGGTCGGGCCGCAGGTCGTTGATCCGCGTGGCCAGGCGGCCCACCTTCGAGGCCGGGACGAGGGGGCCCAGGTGAAGGTCCGACACCTGGATGATGCGGAAGCCGTCGAGCCCCGCGGGCAGCCCGCGAACGGGCACCTCCACCGTCTTCAGGGCCGGCGGCCGGAGGGCCGGCCAGAGTCCCGCCAGGCATGAGGCCAGGGCTGCGGCCAGCGCCAGGCCCACCGCCCAGGCGCCGGTCTGCGCGGGCGCGTGGGCGAAGCGCCGGAGCAGGAACTGGAGGAGATCCGCCGCGGCGAGGTAGAGGAGGTAGGTGCTGACGAAGCCGAAGAGGCCGTAGCTGAGGGCGTAGAGGGCGTCCAGCCGGTGGCCCGTGAGCCGGTTCACCAGCGGCACCAGGATCATCAGCGCCAGGAAGCCGGCCAGGAACCCCCAGACTCCGCCGGGATGCCGCGCCAGGGCCGGGCAGAGGGCCATGGAGCGCCGGGCGAGGTAGGTGAAGATCCCGCCGACCAGGGCGAGGAGGATGCCGATGCCGAGGAAGGCGCGCATCAGCCCCGCCGCCACCCCGTGGTGCCGTCCTTGCGGTCCTCGAGGACGATGCCCAGGGCCTTGAGCTGATCGCGCACCCGGTCGGCTTCGGCCCACTGTTTCGCGGCCTTGGCGGCGCGGCGGGCCTCGATGAGGGTCTCCACCTCGGCGTCGAGGCTGGCTTCCTCGTGGGGCCAGGCGGCGAAGATGGCGTCGGTCTCGTCCAGGAAGGCCAGGGCCGCGTCCCGCTCCTCGCGGGTAAGCGCCACATGGTCGTCCTGGGCGTTGAGGTCGCTGATGAGCGTGAAGAGCGCCGCCAGGGCCTCGGGGGTGTTCAGGTCGTCCGCCATGGCCGTCCAGAAGGCCTCCCGGGCCTGGGCGATGCGGGCCAACGGGTCCACCGGCGCCTTCCAGGGGCCCCCGCCGGCCTGGCCCTCGCCCTCCATGCGGGTGCGGAAGGCCCGGATGCGCTTGAGGGCGTTCTCGGCAGCGCGCAGCCCCTCGAAGCTGAAGTTGAGCACCTTGCGGTAGTGGTTGCTCTGGATGGCGTAGCGGAAGGCGATGGGATCCGCCCCCTTGGCCCTGAGGTCGCGCAGGCTGAAGAAGTTCCCCAGGCTCTTGGACATCTTCTGCCC
>DAIDKC010000237.1 GCA_027451045.1 Holophagaceae bacterium
CCGACCCCACCCTGCGCGGGCACGTCCTCGCGCTGGGAGCCCCGCTGTGGCGGCGCGGCCTGCGGCCCTTCTCGCCGACAGCCCCTGCCGTGCGGGACCCCATCCAGGACACCCTGGAACGCTGGCGCACCCTCGACCTCGAGGCCGACCTCGCCCGCCAGGCCGCGCGCCTGGAGGCCGAAGGCGCCCCGCTGCCTCTGGATCCCAGGGCCCAGGCCGCGTGGTTCGCCCTGGACCCCGCCACGGGGCGGCGGAGGCGCCTGGATCCCGGGGGGTCGCTGCCCCGAGGGCACTGGCTGAGCCCCGGCGCGGCCCTGCGCCCCCTGATGCAGTCCCTCCTCCTGCCGGTGGTGGCGGTGGTGCTCGGCCCCGCGGAGCGGGCCTACTGGCGCCTCTGCGAGCCCCTGTGGGACCGGGTGGGGCTGCCCGCCCCGCGGATCCTGCCCCGCCCCAGCGTGATCGTGCTTCCCCGCGGGCTGCGGATCCGGGAGGACCAGCTCCCCCGCCTCCAGGCCGGCGACTGGGCGGCCTTCGCAACCGTGCGCGGTCCCCTCGCCTCGGACGCCCTCGGCACGCCGGTCTCCGATCCGGCCTGGCCCGAGGCCCTCCGCCGGCGATTCGAGGCGGAGGTGGCCCGGACCCGTAGCCGCCTGCTCCGGCTGGACCGGCGCCTGCACCGGGAAGCCGCCGCGGCCGGGCTCGGCCTGGATCCGGAGCGGGCCCGCCAGGCTCTCTTCCCTTTCGGCCGGCCCCAGGAGCGCGTCCTGCCCGGCCTCGACTGGCTGCGGGACGAGGACCTGCTCGACCGCGTCCTCGGGCGCATGGACGGCCGCACCGACCTCATCCTCATGGAGGCCTCATGAGCGACGCACTCGACCTGCTGGTGCTGGGCGCCCACCCCGACGACGCCGAAGTCCATGTGGGAGGCCTGCTGGCCCTGGCCTCGGACCGGGGCCTGGAGGCCGCCATCCTCGACCTCACGGCAGGGGACCTCGGTACCCGGGGCACGCCGGAGACCCGCCGTATGGAAGCCCGGGAGGCAGCCCGGATCCTGGGGGTCCAGCGGATCGTTCTCGACTTCCCCGACGGCCGGTTCACGGAGGAGGAGGCCTATCGGACGCGCCTCATGGCCGAGTTCCGCCGCCTGCGGCCGAGAGTCCTGATCCTGCCGGCGCCCGAGGACCGGCACCCCGACCATCGCCGCGCCCACCGCCTGGGCCGCGAGGCGGCCTACTACACCGGTCTCCGGGCCTATCCCTGCCCCGGCGGGCCCTGGCGGCCCGAGGCGATCGCCTGGGTGGGCGGCGAGCAGCCCGGCCGCCCCGATCTGCTGGTGGATGTGAGCGCCGTCTGGGAGCGGCGGATGGCGGCCTTCGACGCCTTCGGAAGCCAGTTCGATCCTGATCCCTCCAAGCCGGCCACGCGCATCGCCCACCCGGCCTTCCGCCGAGGCGTCCTCGGCAGGGCCATGCACTGGGGCTCGATCCGGATGTGCGACTGGGCGGAGGCCCTCTGGTGCGAGAAGCCGGTGCCTCCGGCTCTCCTGCGCCTGGTGATGGCGCTGGAGCGCCCGTAGCATGCAGCGCTTCGAATCCGATCTGCTCGGGCAGATCCGCCAGCGGGGCGACGGGGTGTCCGGCCGCGTGCTGGTGGCCTGCTCCGGCGGGGGCGATTCCGTGGCCCTCCTCCTGCTGCTCTGGACCCTGCGGAAGAGCCTGGGACTCGAACTGACGGTTGCCCACGCCGACCATGGCCTCCGGCCCGACGCCGAGGAGGATGCCGCCTTCGTGCGGCAGCTCTGCCGCCACCTGGATCTCGATCTGGCGGAGGCCGGACTCGGCGTGAAGGCCCATGCCCAGGATCGCAGCATCGGCCTGGAGATGGCCGCCCGGGAGCTCCGCTGGGACTGGCTCCGCCAGGAGGCCGCCAGTGCCGGGGCGGCGGCCATCGCCACGGGACACACCCTGGACGACCACACGGAGACCGTGCTCATCCGTCTCGCCCGCGGCGGCGGACTCGGCAGCCTCCGGCCCCTGGCGCCCCGGCAGGGGCTGCGGTGGTCCCCCCTGGTGGAATGCCGCCGGGCTGCCCTCCGGAGCTACCTCCGGGCCCGGGGCGTGCCATGGCAGGAGGATCCCACCAACGAGGAACCCTTCACGGCCCGGAACCGCTGGCGGATGCTGCTGGCGGAGATCCGGCGCGAGGCGCCCGACCTGGACCGCCATCTCTTCGAGACGCACCGGCAGACCGAGGAGGCCCAGGACCTCGCCCTTCGCCTGGTGGCCTCCTGGCGCGGGCGGCGCTGGCTCACCGAGGACGGGGAGGTCCTCCTGGCATGCGGCGAGTGGCCGGAACCTGACCTGCGCTGGGTCCTCGAACGGGCCTTCCGCGAGATCGGACGTCCCCTGGAGGCCGCGGCCCTGCGCAGCCTGGCGCCGTGGCTCGCGACCCACACGAAGACCCGGCGCAGCCTCACCTGGGGGAACTTCCGGCTGGTCCCTGAACCTGGGGGCCGCTTCCTGCATCTAAGCCAGGGAGACCCGTCTTCCGGCCCCGGATACACTGGAGGGTCGAAGGGGCCCAACCCCGAGGAGTGACATTTGAATTCCATGATGAAGAGCGTGCTGGTGTGGCTGGCGATCATCGTCCTGCTGGTGCTGGCCTTCCGCCAGATCCCGCAGAAGAGCCACCAGATCGAGATCCCCTTCTCGACTTTCTACTCCGAAGGCACCGCTGGGAAATACAAGACCGTGACCCTGTCCGGTCTTGATCTGGATGGGACCTACAAGACCCCCTTCAAGGACCCCAAGACGGGCGAGACCATTGACGGCTTCCGCACCGTGGCCCCGCCCATGCAGGATCTCGGCAAGGTGATCCTCAGCTGGAAGACGGAAGGGCAGCTCGACGAGTTCAAGGCCGCCAAGCCCAGCGAGAACAACTTCGCCTTCGTGATGATGTTCTGGGCCCCGATCCTGGTCTTCGTGGTGCTCTGGTTCGTGTTCATGCGCCAGGCCCAGATGGGGGGCAACAAGGCCCTCAGCTTCGGGAAGGCGCGGGCCAAGGGCCTCTCATCCAGCGCCAAGCGGATCACCTTCGCCGACGTGGCGGGGTGCGACGAGGCCAAGGAGGAGCTCAAGGAGATCGTCGAGTTCCTGAAGGATCCCGCCAAGTTCGTGAAGCTGGGGGGCAAGATCCCCAAGGGCGTGCTGCTCATGGGGCCTCCGGGGACGGGCAAGACCCTGCTGGCCCGCGCCATCGCCGGCGAGGCCAAGGTCCAGTTCTTCTCCATCTCCGGCTCCGACTTCGTGGAGATGTTCGTGGGCGTGGGCGCCAGCCGCGTGCGCGACCTCTTCGAGCAGGCCAAGAAGAGCGCGCCCTGCATCGTGTTCATTGACGAGATTGACGCGGTGGGACGCCACCGCGGCGCGGGTCTCGGGGGCGGCCACGACGAGCGGGAGCAGACCCTCAACCAGCTGCTCGTCGAGATGGACGGCTTCGAGGGCAACGAGGGCGTCATCCTCATCGCCGCGACGAATCGTCCCGACGTGCTCGATCCTGCCCTGCTCCGCCCCGGGCGTTTCGATCGTCGCGTGGTGGTGGACCGCCCCGACGTGAAGGGCCGGCACGAGATCCTCAAGGTCCACACCACCGACAAGATCCCCCTCAGTCCCGACGTGGACCTCGAGGTCATCGCCCGCGGCACGCCGGGCTTCGCGGGGGCGGATCTCGCCAACCTCTGCAACGAGGCGGCCCTGACCGCGGCCCGGGGCAACAAGAAGTGGGTCGAGATGGCCGATTTCGAGAACGCCAAGGACAAGGTCTACATGGGCGCGGAGCGCCGCTCCATGGTGATGACCGAGGAGGACAAGCGCATCACCGCCTACCACGAGGCGGGGCATACCGTGGTGGCCGTGGTGGTGCCCCACAGCGACCCGCTGCACAAGGTGACGATCATCCCCCGGGGCCGCGCCCTGGGCGTCACCTGGCAGCTTCCGGAGAAGGACCGCTACAACACCACCCGGGACTACATGGAGAGCCGCATCGCCATCGCCATGGGCGGCCGGATCGCCGAGGAGATCTTCTTCCATCAGCTCAGCACCGGGGCGTCCAACGACATCCAGCAGGCCACCGAAATGGCCCGCTCGATGGTCACGGAGTACGGCATGAGCGACAAGCTGGGCCCGCTGAACTTCGGAAGCGGCCAGCACGAGGTGTTCCTGGGGCGCGACTTCGCCCAGCACCGGGAGATCTCGGAGGACACCGCCCGCCTCATTGACATGGAGGTGCAGGAGTTCGTCATGCGGAACTACCGCCGTGCCAAGGAGACCATCGAGACCCACCGGGAACAGCTGGTGGCCATCGCGGAAGCCCTGCTGGTGCGCGAGACCCTTGACGGCAACGACATCGAGATCCTCATGAAGGGCGGCACTCTGCCGCCGCCCCGCAACGGCGGCGGCACGCCCACCGCCCCGGCCCCCACCGGGGAGGCGCCGGGCGAAAGTGCCTTGAACCCCGCCTACCGACCCGCCTGAAGCCGATGTCCACGTTCGACTGGGGGCCGTTCCTGAGGAACGGTCCCCTTTGTCTTGGGATCGTGAACGTCACGCCGGATTCCT
>DAIDKC010000238.1 GCA_027451045.1 Holophagaceae bacterium
TCTCGAACAGCACGATCCGCTCCGCCGGGAAGGTCCCGGGGGCAGGCGGGGGGAAGGCTCCCGCGGGGCGGGGCCGGCGGAGGCGCGCGAGGGTGAGGTGGGGCCGGAAGGGCTTGAGGTCGAAGGGGACGCCCCGGGCCACCAGCGCCCGGCGCAGGTCCGCCGCCAGCCCCTCCAGGACCGGACAGGGCTCCAGTCCCAGCCAGATCACCCGGGCCCGGCGGGCGTCGGGGAAGCCATCGAGTCCCGCCGTGCGCAGGGTGAAGGCCCGGTGCCCGGCCGCCACGGCCCGGGCCGCGTCCTCGAGCCCCGGGAGCGCGTCCGGCGGCAGCTCCCCCAGGAAGGCCAGGGTCAGATGCAGGTCCCCGGGGCGGCACCAGCCCCGGATCCCGGGATGGGCCCGCTCCCAGATCCCCAGGGCCTCCTGCATCCGCGGGGGCAGGGGCAGGGCGAAGAAGAGCCTCAGGACGCCTTCCACTTGATGCTGCAGCCCATGCTCGGATGCTGCACCGCCGGGACCGGCTCCCCTGCCAGCACCGCGTCGAGGGCCTCCTTCAGCTCCTGGCGGGCGACCTTCGCAGGCTCCTTCCAGTTGTCGTCCAGCCGGCCCCGGTAGACCAGGTGCCGGTGGGCGTCATAGAGGAAGAAGTCCGGGGTGCAGACCGCCCCGAGGGCCCGGGCCACGCCCTGGTCCTCGTCCCAGAGGTAGGGGAAGACGTAGCCCTGGGTCCGGGCCCGGGCGCCCATGGCCTCGAAGCTGTCCTCGGGATAGGCCACGGCGTCGTTGGGGCTGAGGGCCACCACGGCGCAGCGCCCCGCGTAGGCCCGGGCCAGGGCGTTGATCCGGCCGTCCACGGCCTGCACGTAGGGGCAGTGGTTGCACATGACCACCAGCAGCAGGGCGGGGGTGTGGAAGTCGTCCCGGGACCAGAGCCTCCCATCCACGCCCGGCAGGGTGAAGGGGGGGCAAGCCGTTCCGAGCGGGACCATGGTGGATTCCAGCAGGGCCATGGGACCTCCGGCGGGGGATCGCCTTTCATCGTACGCCCGGAGGCAAGCGGGGTCGCCCCCAGTCATTTTTTTGACTTGACCCGGAGAGGGCTGGATCCAGACTGGTTCCAATCCAGGAGCCCATGACCCAGCTGCCGCGCCTCCACTGGTCCACCCTCGGGGACGACACCGGGGGGCTGGAGCATCGGTGGGCCTCGCTGTGGGATGTGACGGTGGATCGCGGCGCCTCGCCGGCCCTGGCCCCGCGCGAGGTGGACCTGTGGGTGATCAGCGCCAGGGGCGCATGGCCGCCGCCGGAACTCAACCGGATGATGGCGGAGGTGGGGGCGCTGCCCATCCTGCTGGGCCTGGCCCCGGCGGCTCCGCCGATGGATGCCAAGGCCCTTTCGGAGTGGGGCTCCCTGGGCTCCGTGCGCTGGGGGATCCTCGGCCCCGAGCCGCCCATGCCGGGCCTGCGCCCGCGCTCGGGCGTCACCACCCAGCTCAGCGCCTCCCAGGCCCTGGCCTTCGGCCTCGTGGGCGCCAGCCCTGCCATGCAGGACGTGCTGGCCCGGGCCCGCGCCGCTGCCGCCACCCGGGCCACGGTGCTGCTGCTGGGGGAGAGCGGCACGGGCAAGGAGGTCATCGCGCGGGCCATCCACCGCATGAGCGCCGAGGCCACCCAGCCCTTCGTGGCGGTGCACTGCGGTGCCATCCCCGAGAACCTCCTGGAATCGGAGCTCTTCGGCTACAACAAGGGCGCCTTCACGGATGCGCGGAAGGACACGCCCGGCAAGTTCCGGGAGGCCCACGGCGGCACGCTCTTCCTGGATGAAGTCGGCACCATGCCGCTCGGAGCCCAGGTGCGCCTGCTGCGCGTCCTGCAGGAGCGCGAGGTCCAGCCCCTCGGTGGCGGCGCGCCGGTGAAGGTGGAGGTGCGCGTGGTGACGGCCTCCAACGTGGATCTCTGGAAGAAGGTGCAGGACGGCAGCTTCCGCGAGGATCTCTTCTACCGGCTGGAGGTGGTTCCCATCACCCTGCCGCCCCTCCGCGCCCGGCGCGAGGAGATCCCCTTCCTGGCCCAGCACTTCCTCAACCGCAAGGCCCGGGAGCACGGCCTCTATCCCAAGGCCCTGCACCCCTCCGTGGACCCGCTCCTCATGGGCCTGCCCTGGCCCGGCAATGTGCGCCAGCTGGAGAACGCCATCGAGCGGGCCATCGTGCTGTCCGGCACCCGGCCCGTCCTCACCCGGGAGGATTTCGCCTTCCTGGCCGAGCGACTGGATCCCGCCGACGCCCCCGTCGCCCCCCCGCCCCTGCCCCTCCCGGAACCGCCCGCGGCGGCCGGTTTCGGCCTGGACCTGCCCCCCGAGGGGCTCGACCTGAACCAGGTCGTTTCCGACATGGAGAAGGCCCTCATGCTCCAGAGCCTGGCCATCACCCGCGGCAACAAGAAGCGGGCGGCCGACCTGCTGGGCCTCAAGCGCACCACCTTCCTGGAGAAGATGAAGCGGCTGGACCTGGAGGATCCCGAGGCCTGACGCGAAAACGGGGGGATGTTCGTCCCCCCGCTGTTCCCCCCGGAACATTTCCCGTGAACCACGGTCGGCTGGAGCCTGCCGCACCCATGGAATGCCCGGCCCCGGGGAAAGGTTCCCGGGCCTGCCTGCTACCCTGGAACCCATGGCAAACGCGGTGCATCGGCGGTGGCGGCTGGCGGTTCCGGATCCCCAGGAGGAGGGCCTCTGTGCCTGGCTGGAGGGCCGGGGCTCCTCCGCTTTCTACCGGGAGGCGGACCCCCCCCGGGCCTGCTACGCCTACTTCCCCCCCGACCAGGTACCGCCGGATCCGGACGGGCTGTCGGCCTTCCCCGGAGTCGAACTGCTGGCGGCAGAGACCTTCGCAGATGAGGACTGGCTGGCCAAGAGCCGGGAGGGCTTCGGGGCCTTCGACGTGGGCCGCGGCTTCCACATCCGTCCCCTCTGGGAGGAGGGCCCGGCCCCGGCGGGGCGGTTCGACCTGGTGGTGAACCCCGGCCTCGCCTTCGGCACCGGCGGCCACGAGACCACCCGCCTCTGCCTGGAACTGCTGGAGGGCCTGGCGGCCGCAGGGCGCCTGCGGGGGCCGATCCTCGACATCGGCGCCGGCACGGGCATCCTCTCCCTGGCGGCCCACCTCCTGGGGGCGCGAGGGATCACGGCCTTCGACATTGATCCCGACTGCGGCCCCGCCATGGAGGAACTGGTCGCCCTCAACGCCCACCTGCTGGCCGGCGCGCGGCCCTACGCGAGCTTCGTGGGCACCCTGGACCACCCGGCCGTGGAGGGCCCCTACGCGGGCCAGCTGGCCAACATCCTCCTGGAGACCATCCAGGCGCTGCTGCCCCGCATGGCCGAGATCGCCGCGCCCGGCGGCTGGCTCGTGGCGAGCGGCATCCTGGCGGAACGGACCGACGAAGCCCTGGTGAGCCTTGCGACCCACGGGTTCAAGCCCGAGAAGGTGCTGAAGGAGGGTGAGTGGATCGCCATCCTGGCGGTGCGCGAGCCATGACCCGGGCAGACCGTCCCATCGGCGTGTTCGAT
>DAIDKC010000239.1 GCA_027451045.1 Holophagaceae bacterium
GCGAAGCTGGCCCAGCGCCGCCTCGAAGCCCGCCCCGTCCGGCAGGCCGCCGCCCCCCTCCACCTCCGCCTGGCGACGGAGTTCCTCGGTCAACCCCCGGGCCTGGCCCTCCAACTCCCCCCGCTGGGTCGTCCACAGCTCTGCGATGCGCCGCAGCAGCGGCACGAAGCCCGGCATGCCATTCCGGGCTTCCCGCGGGAAGTAGGTGCCCCCGAAGAAGGGCCGCAGGTCCGGCGTGAGCCAGACGCTCATGGGCCAGCCACCCCGCCCCGTGAGGGCCTGCACGGCATCCATGTAGAGGTCGTCCAGGTCGGGCCGCTCCTCGCGATCCACCTTGATGGGCACGAAGTGGGCGTTCAGCACCTCCGCCACCTCGGGATGCTCGAAGCTCTCCCGCTCCATGACGTGGCACCAGTGGCAGGCGCTGTAGCCGATGCTCAGGAAAATGGGCCTGTCCTCGGCCCGGGCCTTCGCCAGGGCCTCCTCGCCCCAGGGAAACCAGTCCACGGGGTTATGGGCGTGCTGGAGGAGGTAGGGGCTGAGGCTGCCGGCCAGATGGTTGGACATTGTTGACTCCATGAGTCAAGATTATGGGCCATCCCGCGCCCTTCTGCAGGATCCATCCGGGAGCCCCAGTTAGAATGGGTGTTTGGCCCGGTCCGGAGTCCCATGTTCGACAGCCTTTCCCAGAAGCTCAGCCAGGCGATGAAGGCCCTCACGGGCCAGTCGAAGCTGACGGAAGCCAACCTCGAGACGGTGCTGCGCGAAGTCCGCATGGCGCTCCTGGAGGCGGATGTCCACGTGGCCGTGGCCCGCACCTTCCTCCAGCGGGTGAAGGAGAAGGCCCTCGGCCAGCAGGTGCTCCAGGGGCTGAACCCGGCCCAGGCCTTCATTGACATCGTCCACCGGGAGCTGGTGGAAATCATGGGTGGCGAGGCGCCGGAGCATCCCATCGCCTTCGCCTCGAAGCCGCCGACGGTCGTGATGATGGTGGGCCTCCAGGGCGCCGGCAAGACCACCACCTGCGGCAAGCTGGCGGTGTTCCTCAAGAAGCTGGGGCGATCTCCCCTGCTGGTGCCCGCGGACGTCTACCGCCCGGCGGCCATCGAGCAGCTGCATGTGGTGGCGAAGGACGCCGGGGTGCCCTCCTTCCGCACCGAGGAGAAGGATCCCGTCGCCATCTGCAAGGCCGCCGTGGCCGAGGCCAAGGTGAAGGGCCGGGACGTGGTGGTGCTCGACACCGCCGGGCGCCTGCATCTGGATGAGGCGCTGATGGAGGAGCTGGCCCGCATCAAGGCCACCGTCTCCCCCGACGAGATCCTCTTCGTGGCCGACGCCATGACCGGCCAGGACGCGGTCCGCAGCGCCACAGCCTTCCACGAGAAGCTGGGCACCACGGGCGTGGTGCTCACCAAGACCGATGGCGACACCCGCGGAGGCGCGGCCTTCAGCATCAAGCAGGCGACCGGGACCCCCCTGAAGTTCGTGGGCGAGGGCGAGAAGCTGGAGGACTTCCAGCGCTTCCACCCCGACCGCATGGCCCAGCGCATCCTCGGCATGGGCGACGTGCTGACCCTCATCGAGCAGGCCAAGGACAAGCTCGACGAGAAGGAAGCCGAGGTCATGGCCCAGCGCCTGGCCAAGAACCAGTTCACCCTGGAGGACATGCGCAAGCAGTTCCAGCAGGTGCAGAAGCTGGGCTCCATGAACAAGATCCTCGGCATGCTGCCGGGGGTGGGCCAGATGAAGGAGCAGCTGGCCCAGGTGGCCACGGACAAGCGGCTGAAGCACATGGAGGCCATCCTCAATTCCATGACGCCCCGGGAGCGGGCCAACCACAACCTCCTGGACGCCAAGCGCAAGCGCCGCATCGCCGCGGGCTCCGGCCGGCCCGTCAGTGAGATCAACCAGCTCCTCAAGCAGTACGTCGAGGCCAAAAAGCTCATGGGGCAGATGAACGACCCCAGGTTCATGAGCCGCATGCAGCGCATGGCGGGGGCCATGAAGGGCAAGCTGCCGTTCTGAGTTTTCCCTTGGGCCGATTTGAACCCCGCGCTACACTGGCGTGCTCAGGGAGTTTCCATGCTGTCCATCCGTCTCGCCCGCCATGGTGCCAAGAAGCGCCCCTTCTACCACATCGTCGTCTCCGAGAACGACCAGATCCCCACCGGCCAGGCCGTGGAGGTGCTGGGCTTCGTGAACCCCATCGCCGCTTCCGGCGAGGCGGTGCGCATTGATGCCGAGAAGGCCAAGGGCTGGCTCGCCAAGGGCGCCCGCCCCTCCAAGACCGTCCTCGACCTGTTCAAGAAGAACCAGATCGTCTGACCGGTTTCCCTTCCGTGAAAGCCGGGCCTGGGTCCGGCTTTCGTCGTTCTCCCCCGGAGCCGCCATGGATCTCGAAGCCTTCCTGGGCGATGTCATCACCCCCCTCCTGGACCACCCGGAGGCCTTTCGCGTGGAGGTCAGCGGCGAGGGCCGCAGACGGGACATCCTGCTCCACGCCGCCCCCTCGGACCGGGGACGGATCATCGGCAAGCATGGCCGGATGATCAGCTCCCTCCGGACCCTGTGCCGAACCGCCGGGGAGAAGGCCGGCCTCTCCGTCGAGCTCGAGCTGGACGACGAAGGCACGGATCCGGAGGCCTAGGCTCCGCCCACCAGCACGGCGCGCAGCCGCTCCGGCGGGACAAGGGAGGCGACGATGGCCCCAGGGACAAGCAGGGTGGAGCGGCATGAGGCCGGAACGAGCCCGGCCGGGAACCGCATCCTCCCCGAAGGCAGGTCCTGAATGCTGCTCGCCGGACACCTCGCCAGACCCCAGGGCCTCAAAGGCGAATTCCTCCTGCATGCGGCCATGGACGCACCGGATCGCCTGGAGGGCATGGCGGGTCTGGTGCTGGCCCCGCCCCAGGCGGACCTCGAGCATCGCCCGGCCGCGCCGCCCGCGCGACCCGTCTCCGTGCGCAGCTTCCGCTGGCATCAGGGGCGACCCTGCCTGGCCTTTGCCGAGTTCCCCGATCGCACCGCCGCCGACCCGTACCGGGGCTGGGCCCTCTGGATGCCTGAGGCGGCGGCCGCCCCGCTGGAGGCTGGGGAGAGCTGGCGCCACGACTGGATCGGCTGCCGCGTGTTCGTGGCGGGACATCCCGTGGGTGAAGTCCTCCGGCTCGACCCGACCCCCGTGGGCTACGACATGGTGGTCCTCCGGGACCTCCGACCCGGCCGCGCCGGCCAGCGGGAGGTGCCCTACATCAAGGCCTGGTGGAGCCTCGACCTGGCCCACCGTCGCCTGGATCTGGATCCACCGCCAGGCCTCCTGGACCTGGACCTGCCCGAATGAGGAAGGGCCCCTCCGCGGAGGGGCCCTTCCTCCCCAGGCCGCCGCTACTTGCCGTAGCGCTGCTGGTCGTAGGCATGGATCTTCTGGCGCTCCTCCTTGGACAGCCCCTGGAGCCACGCGTGGTCATCCATCTTGCGCACCCCGGCCGTCACGCCGGGCAGCAGGGCCTCGGCCTCCGGCAGGAACTGGGTATAGAAGGTCTTGGCCACCTCGTAGAAGCCGTGCCACTGGGTGTAGTCCGGACCCATCATGGCCGCCCCCATGCGGGCCCGCCTCCCCTCGTGGTGCCAGAGCTCGAAATAGGTCCATTCGATCTTCTCGTCGAAGGGGGTGGGCGTGAGCTTCTTGGCGGCGTACAGCTTGGCCATGATGGCCTTGGCAGGGATCGCGAACTTGTCGTTGTAGAGGTTCACGACCGCGTCGTACTGCTTGTAGTTGTTCTTCACCCAGTCGGAAGCGTGGCAGGCGCTGCAGACGTCCTCCATGGCGGCACGCCTGGCCTGCCAGTCGTCCAGCTTCTTGGAGACTTCGGGCCGCAGGGTCCAGCTGATGCGGGCGCCCACGTCATGGGTCGCCGGCTGGTCCAGGGTGGCGCCCATGTGGCAGGTCGCGCAGGTCGGGGCCGCGTTGTAGTCCTTCCCGACCACCCAGTGCCTGGAATTAAGATTCATCCTTCCGATATTCGTCCGGTACGCGATCCCGTGCATGCTCTCCGCGTAGATTTCGGCCTGGGGATGGTCGGGACCCAGATGGCACTTCCCGCAGCTCTCCGGCTGCCGCGCCATGGCCGCAGAGAAGCTGTGGCCGCTGTGGCAGGCTGAGCAGCTGCCCCTGGACCCATCCGGGTTGATGCGGCCGATGCCCGTGTTCGGCCAGGTGGCGGGATCGAACTTCCCGTGGCCGAGGGGCTTCACCTTCCCCCCGTGGCACTGGATGCAGCCGCTGTTGGCCGCGGGAACACCCTCGACCCCATCGCCGAGCACGTTGTCGAGAGAGCCCAGGATGTCACCGGCCTTGGCGTGGTGGCTCGCCTCGAACTCCCGGGTCTCCTTGGCGTGGCAGCGCCCGCAGTCCTTCGGGGAGACCAGCACGGAGATGTGGAAGCCGTTGTGATCGAACCCCGTGGGCGAATCCTGGGCGGCCTGGTGGCATTCGAAGCAGCCGACACCGGCGCGGGCGTGGGCGCTGTCCCGCCATTCATGCGCGGCGGCGGGCGTCGCCACGCTCCCGTGGCAGGCCAGGCAGGCCCGGGTCTGGGCGGACAGCGGCGCGGGACGGCCCTTGGAACCTGCGGCCTGGATGGGTAACGCGAATACCAGGGCCAGGGCGAGAAGCTTGAAGGGGGGCTGCATAAGGGACCTCCAGGGGAGAAGATTTAGGACATTACAGTCCTTTTTATCATCCCGAAGGTCCGTCGTGGGCCATTTTTTATGATGAGCCTATCTTCTTTCCATCCCGTCAGATCCAGATCAGGGGCAGGAGGCCGAGCAGCGCCAGCCCCGCCAGCAGGGCCAGGCTCCACAACCCGGTCCTCCCCTTGGCGAAGGCGTAGGCGTAGAGCCCCTTCACGAGGTTGTTGCTGGCCGCACTCACGGCGATGCTGCAGGCCGCCAGGTGGAGGGTGGTGGAGAGGCCCGCGGAGTGCGTCATGCCCATGATGAAGGGGGTCACGTCCGTCAGCCCCATGAGGGTTGCCACGGAGTAGACGCCGCCACGCCCCAGGTAGGTGACCGCCAACTGCGTGACCACGAGCATCGCGACGAACACGGCCGCGAAGAAGAAGGCGGCCCGGAGTTCCAGGGGGTTCTGGGGCCGGGCCGCCTCCGCCGCCTCGGCCCCGCCCGGCCCGTGCCGCCGGTAGATGATCCCTCCCGCGATCACCGGGAGGGCTGTCAGGAGCAGGAACCAGGGAGCGAGAGCGACCGCCAGGGCCCGATTGAAGGGCCAGACCAGCAGGAGGATTTTAAGATACATGACTCCCGAAGCCGCCAGGATGCTCCCGGTGTACTCGTGCGGGCGCTGGCCCCCCGCGGCCCGCTTGCCCAGGACCACGGTGACGACGGTGCTGGAGTAGAAGCCCCCCAGGATCGCCGAGAGGAAGATGCCGCCGCGCTCCTTGAGAACCTTCAGCAGCAGGTAGCTGGCGTAGGACACCCCGCTCACGGCCACGACCACGAGCCAGGTCTTGAAGGGGTTGATCCGGAAGAGGCCGATGTCCCGGTTGGGCACCATGGGCAGGATCACCGCGGACAGCAGGAGGAACTTGGTGAAGGCGGCGACCTCTTCCGGGCGGATGCGCTGGGTGAGGCCCTCCAGCCCCTCCTTCAGCTCCAGCAGGAGCAGGCTCACCACCACCAGCGCGCAGGCGAACCAGAGATGGCCCGTGTACACGAGGGCGCCCACCAGGTACACCACCAGTCCGGACAGCTCGGTGGTGATGCCGGCATCGGGCGTCTGCTGGAGCTTGTGGAGGTAGGACACCAGCATGAAGGCGCCCACCACCAGGAAGCCCAGCAGCATGCCGAGGATGTTGCCGTTCGAGAGCAGGGAGACGACGTAGCCAACGAGGCCCAGGAGCGGAAAGGTGCGCACGCCCCCGAACACCCGTTTCCCGCCCCGTTTCAACTCCTCCCGCTCCAGCCCGATCAGGAACGAGAGGAAGAGCACCAGGCCCAGGTTCAGGGCCTCGGGGGGAACGGCGGCAAGCAGGGGGTGGAACACGCGGCGCCTCGGGTGGGGTGCCCCAAGAGTGCCCCCCTTGGCGCCGGGCTGGAAGGGGGCTCAGGCCCCGGCCCTCAGGCCGAGCACGAAGGTCCGGATGCCTCCCAGCAGCATCTGCACGGCCATGGCGGTGAGGATCAGGCCCATCAGGCGCTCGAAGGCCAGGGTCACCTGCTCCCCCAGGAATTCCGAGATGCGCTCTGCGAAGCCCAGCACCGCCGCCGAGACAGCCATGGCGATGGCCAGGGCCGCCATCCATTCCAGCATCCTCCCCGGGTCGCGGGAGACCAGGAGGAGCACCGTGGCGATGGCGGAGGGTCCCGCGATGAATGGGACCGCCAGGGGCACCAGGAAGGGCTCGCCATGCACCCGGTAGCCCGTCCCTCCGTCCGGATGGGGAAAGACCATCTTCAGGGCGATGAGGAAGAGGATCACGCCACCGGCGATGCCCATGGCCGTGTCCGTGAGGTGCATGAGCGCCAGCAGCCTCTGGCCGAAAAGCATGAAGAACAGCAGGATGCCCGTCGCGAAGAGGAGCTCCCGGATGATGATGGGGCGCCTCCGGGCCGGATCCACCTGGCGCAGCAGCCCCACGAAGAGGGGGATGTTGCCCAGGGGATCCGTCACCAGCACCAGCAGGAGGACCGCAGAGGCGAAGGAGGCGCGCATCTCGGGGAGGGCCGGGCTACCTCAGATCCAGGTCGTAGGGAAGCCGGGCGTAGACCCCCTGGGGATCGTTCAAGGAGGACAGCAGGGCGAACTGCCGCTTGAAGTCGCCCACGAGCACGTCCACCGGACCCGCCTTGGCCACCTCCCGCGGCTTGCCCTGGAGGAGGCGGACCAGCAGATCCCGGAAGGCATCCGGCGCCACGTCGGGACCGCTGATGTAGTAGTCGTCCCCCACCTTGGCCATCTTGGCGGCGTACCGCTCCGCCGCCCCCAGCCCGCCGATCTGGTCCACCAGCCCCAGCTTGACGGCCTCCTGCCCGGACCAGACCCGGCCCTGGGCGATGGCCTCCACGGCATCCTTGGATAGCTTCCTGCTGTCCGCGACCTTGGTGACGAACAGATCGTAGATGTGGTCCACCGTGTCCTGGATCCTCGCCAGCTCGAAGTCGGTCTTGGGGCGGGTCAGGGTCATGACGTCCGCCATCCTGGCCGTCTGCACGCTGTCCCAGGTGATGCCATGGTCGTTGGCCAGCTTCTTGACGTTGGGCAGCATCCCGAAGACGCCGATGGAACCCGTGATGGTGCCCGGCTCGGCGAAGATCCGGTCCCCGTAGGTGCTGATCCAGTACCCGCCGGAGGCCGCCAGGTGGCCCATGGACACGATGACGGGCTTCACCTTCCGGGTCAGGACCACTTCCCTCTGGATCAGTTCCGAGGCCGCCACGCTGCCCCCGGGGCTGTCCACCCGAAGCACCACGGCCTTGACGGTCGGGTCCAGCCGCAGGCGGCGCAGGGCCCGGCTGAAGCTGTCGCCGCCGACCTGGCCCGGACGCCCCTCGCCATCCACGATCTCGCCCTCCGCCACCAGCACGGCGATGCGGTTGCGGCCCCGCCGGACCCCATCGGGAATCCCGGCATAGGTGGACAGGGCGATCTGCGGGAACTCGCGATCCTTGGGTCCCCGGCCCGCCAGGGCCTTCAGGGCGTCCAGGACCACGTCGTAAGGGGCGACCTTGTCCACCAGGTGGGCCTGGAGGGCCTCGTCCGCTTCCAGGGTGCCCTTGGTGTCCGCGAGGGCCTGGATGGCCTCGGGGGTGATGTGGCGGTCGCGGGCCACGCTCGTCTTCCAGTCGCCCCACAGGTCGTCCAGGAGCTTCTGGACCTGCTCACGATCGGCATCGCTCATCTTGTCCCGGACGTAGGGTTCCACCGCGCTCTTGAACTTGCCCACCCGGGTCACCTGGACTTCCACGCCGTACTTCTTGAAGGCGTCCCCGAAATACATGGGCTCGCTGGCATAGCCGTCGGCCGCAACGCTCCCGACCGGGTTGACGTAGACGGTGCTCGCGCCCGCGGCGAGGTAGTACTCCCGCTTGCCCCAGTTCATGTTGTAGGCGATCACGGGCTTCTTGGCCTTGAAGCGCTGGATCGCGGCCCGGAGTTCAGTGAGCTGGGCCGGTCCCGCGGAGCGCAGGTTCCCCGTGAGGTAGAGGGCCGCGATCCGGTCGTCGGTGGACGCCCGGTCCAGGGCGTCAATGGCCGCGGGCAGCGACTGGGTCGGAGCGCCGCTCCCGGAGAGGACCGCGTCGAGGGCCTGGCCGGGATCCGGGGCCGGCTGGCCGTCCACGAGGCTGGTGTTCAGGTCGAAGACCAGGATCGCCCGGCTGGGCACCGTCGGCTTGCTCGAGGCCCCGACCACGGCCAGGATGCCGAAGAAAAGGAGGAAGGCCAAGCCGCCGGCTACCGCGAGGGCCAGCAGGGATGCGAAGAATGTCCTGAAAAAATCCTTCATGGCGGCGGCTCCGGTGCGATCCCTCAAGGATCGCACGAATCGCCCAGCCTCCGCCCCGGCAGGAGATGGCCTCTCCCGCGGCACAATCTTGACTTAAAATGTAAACTTTAAGGTGCAACGGAGGAGATTGTGTCTAATTATCCAGAACCCATGGTGGCCCCCATGCGCCAGGAACTGGTGGAACAGGGGTTCCGCCAACTGATGACCCCCTCCCAGGTGGACGAGGCCCTTCAGCGGCCCGGCACCACCCTGGTGGTGGTCAACAGCGTGTGCGGCTGTGCCGCGGCCGGGGCACGACCGGGCGTCATCCAGGCCCTGCGCAGCCATGGCCTGAAGTTCGACCAGCTGGTGACCGTCTTTGCCGGGATGGAGATGGAAGCGACCGCCCGGGCCCGGACCTACTTCGAGGGCGCCCCCCCCACCAGCCCCCAGGCGGCCATCCTCCGGGACGGCCAGCTGGTGCACCTGATGCAGCGCTCCGATTTCCTGGGGCGGGCCCCGGAGGAGATCGCCCTGCAGCTGGCCGAGGCGGCGCACCGGGCCTGAGCCTGTCCCCCCGGCACGGGACTCGGGTTAGCCTGGGTCCATGGCCAAGCCGCTGTCGCGATTCAAAGTCGTGGACCTGTCCTGCGTGCTCGCGGGGCCCTTCTCCACCCAGCTCCTGGCGGACCTGGGGGCGGAGGTGCAGAAGCTGGAGCCCCCCGGGGGCGATCCCACCCGGGGATGGGGCCCTCCCTTCGAGCACGGCGACAGCGGCGAAAGCGCCTATTTCCGATGCGCCAACCGGGGCAAGCGCACCCGGGAGGTGGATCTCCATACGGACGAAGGCCGGGCCCTGCTCTTCGACCTCCTCAAGGAGGCCGACGTCCTGGTGGAGAACTTCCGGCAGGATGCCGCGGACCGCCTGGGTCTCACCTGGAAACGCCTCCACGCCCGCTTCCCGAAGCTCGTCATGGCCTCGGTCCGCGGCTTCGCCTCCGACGTCGCCGCCTCCCGGCGGGCCGGATACGACTTCATCCTGCAGGCGGAGAGCGGGTGGATGGCCATCACCGGTGAAACGGAAGGCCGGCCCATGAAGGCCGGCGTGGCGCTTGTGGACGTCCTGGCCGGGCTCTACTGCGCCAACGGCATCCAGGCCGCCCTGCTGCACCGGGAACGCACCGGAGAGGCGCTCCACGTCGAGGTCCCCCTCATGGAGGCCGCCCTCGCCGGGCTGGTGAACGTCGCCGCGGGGGCCCTGATGACCGGCCAGCCGCCCCAGCGCTACGGCAACGCCCACCCCCAGATCGTCCCCTACCAGACCTTCCGCTGCCGGGACGGCGAGGTGGCCATCGGCGTCGGCACCGACCGCCAGTTCGAGGTCCTGGCCCTCTGGCTGGGCCTGGACCTGGAGACGCGCCCCGCGTGGCGGCGGAACCGGGGCCGCGTGCAGGACCGCCACGAACTCGTGGCCCTCATCGAGGCCCGCACCCAGGCCGCGACCGTGGAGGAGATCCTGTCCTTCTGCGAGGCGAACGCCATCCCGGCCAGTCGGGTCCGCAGCGTGGACGAGGTCCTCTTCCGCGAGGGGGGGCGCCTCCACAACCTGCTTCAGCCGCTCTACGACGAGGCCGTCGGGGCCATGATCCCCCTCCTGGCCAGCCCGCTCCTCCTGGACGGCGAGCGGGCCTGCGCCCCGCTGCCGCCGCCCCGGAGGGCCCCGTGAGGGCCGCGCCACGCCTCAAGCCGGCAGGGGCGCACCTGGCCGGCACGGCAGCCGAAGCCCGCCTCCGGCAAGCCTGGCGGTTCGTCGTGGGCCCGGCCCTCGCCCCGAGGACCCGCCTCCTCCGGGTCCAGCGGGACATCCTCGTGCTCGGCTGCTGGGATCTGGCGCGCATCGGCCCCCTGCGCGAGGCCGCCGCCGCCGCCTGGCCCGACACGCGGGAGCGGATCCGCCGGGGCCTCGGCCTCGCCCTGATGGGCCTGCAGGTGGAGCCGTGCGATCCGCCGCCCGAGGCGCCGCTGCCGGACTCCCGGGATCCGGATCCCCTGCGGGGCGCCCTGCTCCTCCTCGAGGCCCGGCGCCGGGAGCGGCTGGCCCGGGGGCTGGAACCCGACGGCCCTCTGGACGCCCCGCCCGGGATCCGCTAGAGTCGAACCTTCGTCGGGGCGTGGCTCAGCCTGGTAGAGCGCTCGGTTCGGGACCGAGAGGTCGGAGGTTCGAATCCTCTCGCCCCGACCAGTCGGGGCAAGGGAACGCCCGCGGCGTTCCCTTGCGACGTACCGGATGGCGCCGGGAGGCGGGATGTCCGGTCCGGCCTTCATGGCTACAATGGGAGCTTTCGCCCCGTTGGCGAGGAGCACCTCGATGACCGACGCCTGTACCGTGTTCACCACCTGCGGCAGCGAGGAGACGGCCCTCACCATCGCCGCGGCCCTGGTGGACCAGGCCTACGCGGCCTGCGTGAACATCCTCCCCGGCATCAAGAGCTACTACTACTTCAAGGGCGAGACCCACCTGGACGAGGAAGTCATGCTCGTCATCAAGACCACCCAGGACCTCTTCCCCAAGGTCTCGGAGATCATCGCGGACCTGCACACCTACGAGGTTCCGGAGATCCTGATGTTCCCGGTTGCGGAGGGCTCGGAGCCGTTCCTGGACTGGATCCGAGAAAGCGTCCACCGAATGGCCTGACGGCCCCCCTGGAGACCCTCCCATGGAACAGACCCTGTCCCTCGAATTCCTGCGCGTGGTGGAACAGGCCGCCATCGCCTGCTCCTCGTCCATCGGCCACGGCCGGCGCAAGCACAGCGACAAGCTGGCGGTGGAGGCCATGCGCCACGCCATGGAGACCGTCCGCATGGCCGGCACCATCGTCATCGGCGAGGGCGAGCGGGACGAGGCCCCGATGCTCTACATCGGCGAGAAGGTGGGCATGGGGGCCGAGAACGGGAAGCCCTGCCCCCCCGTGGATATCGCCGTGGACCCCCTGGAGGGCACCAACCTCTGCGCCACGGGCGCCCCCAATGCCATCGCCGTCCTGGCGGCCACCGAGGAGGGCGGGCTGCTCCATGCCCCGGACCTCTACATGGAGAAGCTCATCGTGGGACCCGCCGCCAAGGGCAAGGTGAGCCTGGACGCGCCGGTACAGGAGAACCTCGAGGCCATCGCCAAGGCCCTGGACCGCCAGGTGGGGGAGATCACCGTCACGGTGCTGGACCGCCCCCGCCACGAGCAGCTCATCGCCGACATCCGCAAGGCGGGCGCCCGGATCCAGCTCATCGGGGACGGGGACCTCAGCGCGGCCATCAGCGCCGCCGTGAGCGGAACGGGCATCCATGCCGTCATGGGCACGGGCGGCGCCCCCGAGGGCGTCCTCTCCGCCGCCGCCCTGAAGTGCCTCAACGGCGAGATCCAGGGACGCCTCAAGGTGGACACCAACACGGCCAGCCGGGAGAAGGCCGAGGCCATGGGCGTGGACTTCCAGCGCATCTACTTCACCGACGACCTCTGCCCCGGCCGGCAGATCGTGTTCGCCGCCTGCGGCGTCACCTCCGGCAACCTGCTCCACGGCGTCCGCCATTTCGGTCATGGCATCCGGACCCAGAGCCTCGTCCTCACCTACCGGGACCGGAAGATCCACTTCATTGACACTGTCCACATGAAGGAAGGCGAGAAGGTCACGGTCCGCTTCTAGCGCCCATGGGGGAATCCCTCCGCACCCGGGCCTTCCGCTGGGGCTTCAACTTCTGGCCCTGCTACCGGGGGACCGGGGGGCGGGTGACGTTCATCTCCAGGGACTGGCGGGAGATCCGCGTCCGCCTGCCGCTGTCCTGGCGGACCCGCAACTACGTGGGCACCCTCTTCGGCGGCAGCATCTACGGGGCGGTGGACCCCTTCTACATGATCATGCTCATGAAGAACCTCGGTCCCGGCTACGTGGTGTGGGACAAGGCCGCCACGGTCCGTTTCCGCCGCCCCGGCAGGACCGCGCTCCAGGCGGTCTTCCGCCTCGAAGCCGAGGAACTCGCGGAAATCGAGCGCCTTGTGACGGAATTCCCAAAAGTGGACCGGGCCTACACCGTTGATCTGGTGGACCGTAACGGAGCCGTCCACGCCACCGTGGAAAAGGTTCTCCATGTCTCCAGGCGGGCATCCGAATCCCCTCAGGACGGATCGCCTTCTGGTACACTGGCGAATCAAAACCATCATTTAACGAGGTAGACATGACATCCGCGTCCCGGTTTTCCCTCCCCCTGGCCCTGGGGCTCACGGCCGTGGCCCTGGTGGCCCAGGCGCCCGCGCACCATCCGGGCATCAATCCGGCCAACCTCGACACCTCGGTCAAGCCCTGCCAGGACTTCTACCACTTCGCCAACGGCGGCTGGCTGAAGACCCACACCATCCCGGCGGACAAGCCGATGATCGGGGCCTTCACGGAGGTGATGGACCGGAACCGCAAGATCCTCCATGAGATCCTGGAGGCGACGAGCGCCAAGCGCACCTGGCCGAAGGGCAGCGTCCAGCAGAAGGTGGGCGACTTCTTCGCCGCCGGCATGGACGAGAAGGCCATCGAGAAGCGGGGCCTGGCGCCCATGAAGCCCATCTTCGCCACCATCTCCGGCCTCAAGAATGCCAAGGAGCTCCCGGCCGTGCTGGCGAAGCTGCACAACGAGGGCATCCCCGGATGCTTCGGCTTCTACGTGGCCCCTGACGACAAGGACAGCACCCACTACCTCGGAGCCCTGAACCAGGGCGGTCTGGGCCTTCCGGACCGCGACTACTACCTGAACAACGACCCCCGGACCAAGGAGATCCGCGCCAAGTATGTCGCCCACGTGGCCAAGATGCTCCAGCTGGCGGGGGATTCTCCGGACCTGGCCAACGCGCGGGCGCACGTGGTCCTGGATCTCGAGACCCAGCTGGCCAAGATCGCCTGGAGCCGCGTCGAGCTGCGGGATCCCCAGAAGACCTACAACAAGTGGACCCTCGCTCAGCTCGACAAGCAGGCGCCGGGCTTCGACTGGGCCCTCTACTTCAAGGATCGCGGCGTCCACCTCCAGGACCTGAACGTGGGCCAGCCCTCCTACATGGAGGCCTTCGCCAAGCTCGCCGCTTCCACCCCTGCCATCGAGTGGCGCACCTACCTCCGCTGGCACGCCATCCACGACGCGGCCGCCGTGCTCCCGAAGCCCTTCGGGGACGAGAACTTCGCCTTCTACGGGAAGGTGCTGAGCGGGGTGCCCGAGCAGGAGGCCCGCTGGAAGCGGGTGGAGGGCATGGAGGACGGCCTCATCGGCGAGGCTCTGGGCCAGCTCTACGTGCAGAAGGCCTTCCCCCCCGAGTCCAAGCAGCGGGTGCTCCAGCTCGTGGACAACCTGCGGTCGGCCTTGCACGACCGGATCCTGGCCCTGGACTGGATGAGCGAGGCCACCAAGCAGCAGGCCATCAAGAAGCTGGACGCCTTCACGGTGAAGATCGGCTATCCCGACAAGTGGAAGACCTACCCCTTCGACGTGAAGCGGAACGACTACTTCGGCGACGTCCTCCGCGCGTCCATCTATCACGTGCACTACAACCTCTCCAAGCTCGGCAAGCCCGTGGACCGCACGGAATGGGGGATGACGCCGCCCACCGTGAACGCCTACTACAACCCGAGCATGAACGAGATCGTCTTCCCCGCCGGCATCCTGCAGCCGCCGTTCTTCAACCCCCAGGCGGATGATGCCGTGAACTACGGCGCCATCGGGTGGGTGATCGGGCACGAGATGACCCACGGTTTCGACGACGAAGGCCGCCAGTTCGACGGCCAGGGCAACCTCAAGAACTGGTGGACTCCCGAGGACATCAAGGCCTACCAGGCCCGGACCAACCTGATGGTCAAGCAGTTCGACGGGTACGAGCCCTTGCCGGGCCAGCACGTCAACGGGAGGCTCACCCTGGGCGAGAACATCGCCGACCTGGGCGGGATGAAGATCGCCTATGCCGCCTTCATGAAGAGCCTCCACGGCAAGGAGCCCGCGAAGATTGACGGCTTCACCGCCGAGCAGCGCTTCTTCCTGGGCGCTGCCACCATCTGGCGGACCGAGATCCGCGATGCCGCGGAAGCCGTCCGCCTCAAGGTGGATCCCCACAGCCCCGCGCAGTTCCGGGTCAACGGGCCCATGAGCGACCTGCCCGAGTTCTACAAGGCGTGGGACTGCCAGCCTGGATGCCCCATGCGCCGTCCCAAGGCCGAGCGCCCTGCCATCTGGTAGGTCCCGCCCCGTTCCACGTCCTCCGCGAGCCCGGCAGCCCCGCTTCCGGGCTCGCGCCTTTCCCGGGATTTCCATGACCCCCCACCGCACCCTGCTCGCCCTTGCCCTGGCGGCCCTACCCCTGGCCGCCGCCGCCCCGACCCATCCCATCACCGCCGTGGACCCGGCCTACATGAACCGGTCCGTGTCCCCCTGCAAGGACTTCTACGAGTACGCCAACGGCGCCTTCGACAAGGTGCCCATCCCCGGCGAGTACGCCTCCTACGGCGTCAACGAGGAGATTGACGCGCGCAACGAAGCCATCCTCAAGCACATCCTGGAGACCGCCGCGGCGACCCGCGCCCCGAAGGGCACCCTGGCCCAGCGGGTGGGGGACTTCTACGCCTCCGGCATGGACGAGGCCCTCATCGAGAAGGCCGGGATCCAGCCCCTCGCCCCCGTGTTCAAGGCCATCGCCGAAGTGAAGACCCCGGCGGAGCTCATGGCCGAGATCGCCCGCCTGGACCGGCTCGGACTGGGGGCGGGCGCGGGCTTCGGCTTCGGCGTCCAGGTGGACGACCGCGACAGCTCGGCCATGATCGCCGGCTTCTACCAGGGCGGGCTGGGCCTGCCCGAGCGGGGCTACTACCTGCGCCCCGGCAAGGAGGCTGAAACCCTGCGCCAGGCCTACGTGGCCCATATCGGCCGCATGTTCGAGCTGGCCGGGGACGCCCCCGCCGCAGCGAAGGCGGAAGCCGACTCCGTGATGGCCCTGGAGACGAAGCTGGCCAAGGACAGCCGCACCATCGTCCAGCTGCGCGACCCCCAGACCAACTACCACAAGGTGGCCCTGGGCGAGCTCCCGACGCTGGCCCCCGGCTTCCACTGGCACACCTTCGTCACGGCCGTGGGACTGCCGGCCTCGGAAACCCACGTCCTCGTGGGCCAGCCCGAATTCTTCAAGGCCCTGGGCGGCCTCATGGCCTCCGAGCCCATGGCCATCTGGCGCACCTACCTCCGCTGGCGCGTGCTCAGCGAGGCCGCGCCCTACCTGGGCCACGCCTTCGTGGACGAGTCCTTCGCCTTCTACGGCAAGACCCTCTCCGGCACCACGGCACTCCGGCCGCGCTGGAAGCGCGTGCTGGGAGCCGAGGACCGGGCGCTGGGATTCGATCTGGGACAGCTCTACGTGAAGGCCGCCTTCAGCCCGGAGGCCAAGGCCGAGGTGCTGGAGATGGTGAAGTACCACAAGGAGGCCCTGCGCGCCCGGATCCTGGCCGCGGACTGGATGGACAGCGCCACCAAGCAGCAGGCCCTCAGGAAGCTCGAGGCCATGCGGGCCAAGGTGGGCTATCCGGACCGCTGGCGGGACTACAGCGGCCTGGCCATTTCCCGCCAGCCCTACATCCTGAACGTGGAGGCCGCCGCCGCCTTCTCCTTCCAGCGGCGCATGGCCAAGCTGGGCAAGCCCGTGGACCGGGACGAATGGAACATGACGCCCCAGACCAACAATGCGTACTACGATCCCAGCATGAACGAGATCGTCCTGCCGGCAGGCATCCTCCAGCCGCCCTTCTTCAGCGTGAAAGCGGATGACGCCTCCAACTACGGGGCCCTGGCCTCCACCATCGGCCACGAGATGACCCACGGCTTCGACGACCAGGGCCGCCAGTACGACTGGCAGGGCAACCTGAAGGACTGGTGGACCCCGGAGGATGCCCGACGCTTCAAGGCCCGGGCCGAGCGCATCGTGAAGCAGTACGACGCCTACGAGCCCCTCCCCGGCCTGCACATCAACGGCGAGCAGACCCTGGGAGAGAACATCGCCGATGTGGGTGGCCTGAGGATTTCCTACGATGCCTTCAAGCTGGCCACCCGGGGCAAGCACCTCAAGTCCATCGGCGGCTTCACCCCGGACCAGCGCTTCTTCATCGCCTTCGCCCAGGGGTGGCGCACCAACCAGCGCCCCGAGGCCGTGCGGATGCAGGTGCGAACGGACGTGCACTCCCCCGTGCGCTTCCGGGTCATCGGCCCGGTTTCAGACCTGCCGGCCTTCGGACGGGCCTTCGGCTGCAAGCCTGCGGATCCCTCCGCCGCCATCTGGTAGGCCCCCGGCGCCTCGGTCACAAAAGGCCCCGTCCGGGGCCTTTTGCGTGGGCGAACGGCTATCCTGGGGGCGCCCCTCGAGGTCCCCATGCTCCACCCCGATCCCCACTCGTACTACGACGCTTCCCAGCCGAGGACCCGACGCCTCCGGCTGAGGCTCGGCGTGGACTTCGACCGGAAGCGGATCGAGGGCGAGGCCACCCTCGAGTTCGGCGAGGCCGCCGAAGGCGTCCTGGACCTGGATACCAAGGGCCTGGAGATCCGCTCCGTGCAGGTCCCCGGCCTGGGCCCCATCCCCTGGGAGATGGGTGAGGAGGATCCCATCCTGGGCCGCCGCCTGCGCCTCGACCTGCCCGCCGGCACGCGGGAGGCCACCGTAAGCTACCTCACATCCCCGGATGCCATGGCCCTCCAGTGGCTGGCGCCCGAGCAGACCGAAGGGAAGCGGGCACCCTTCCTCTTCAGCCAGTGCCAGCAGATCCACGCCCGGACCCTGGTGCCGTGCCAGGACACGCCCGTGGTGCGGGTGTCCTACCAGGCCGAGGTGGTCGTGCCCGAGGGCCTCACGGCCGTCATGTCCGCTGGCCCTGCGGGCGACGGCCCCGCAGGCCCGGGACGGCACGCCTTCCGCTTCGCCATGCCGCAGCCGATCCCGAGCTACCTGCTGGCCCTGGCCGTGGGTCGCCTGGAATCCCGGGACCTGAGCCCCCGCAGCCGGGTGTGGGCCGAGCCGGAAACGGTGGAAGCCGCGGCCTGGGAGTTCGCCGGCGTGGAGGACATGATCCTCAAGGCCGAGGGCCTCTTCGGGGCCTACCCCTGGGACCGCTACGACATGCTGGTGCTGCCGCCCTCCTTCCCCTACGGAGGCATGGAGAACCCGCGCATGACCTTCCTCACGCCCACCCTGCTGGCCGGGGACCGCAGCCTCGTGGACGTGGTGGCCCACGAGCTCGCGCACAGCTGGACGGGCAACCTGGTGACGAACGCCAGCATGGAGCACTTCTGGCTCAACGAGGGGTTCACGGTCTGGGCGGAGCGGCGCATCCTCCGCATCCTCCGGGGCACTGACGCCGAGGCGCTGGGCTGGGCCATGGGCCAGAACGCCCTGGAGGAGGATCTCGACCGCTTCAAGGACCAGCCCGCCCTCACCAGGCTCCGCCTGCATCTCCAGGGCATTGATCCCGACGACGCCTTCTCCAGCATCCCCTACGAGAAGGGAGCCCGCCTCGTCGCTGCCCTGGAGCGGGAGGTGGGCGAGGAGCGCTTCCACCGCTTCCTCAGGGACTACATGGACACCTTCCGCTTCACCTCCATCACCACTGAGCAGTGGTGCGCCTTCGTGGAGGCCAAGCTCCCCGGCGCCCTGGCCGCGGTGGATGCGGAGGCCTACCTGGACCGCCCCGGCATGCCCGCGACGGCCCCCGTCTTCCGCAGTGCCCAGCTCGAGCGCCTCACGGGCCTCGCGGGCCGGTGGGCCGAGGGGCTGCGCCCGGATCCCGGCCAGATGGCCGCCTGGCAGCCCGCCGAGCTGGTGGTGTTCCTCCAGCAGCTTCCACGGAAACTCACGCACGAGGACTGCGCCTGGCTCGAGGCCCACCTGCAGCTCACCGGCCGCGGGAACCACGAGATCCTCGTCGAGTGGCTCACCCTGGCCGCGGCCGCGGACTATGAGCCCGTCTTCCCCAGGGTCCGGGAGGTCCTGATGAAGGTGGGCCGCATGAAGTACCTGCGTCCCCTCTACGGAGCCCTCGGCGCCCATCCCCGCACCCGCGCCCTCGCGCGGGAGATCTTCTCCACCGCCAGCCCCGGGTACCACGGCCTCTCCCGCCGCGTGGTCCAGGGCGTGCTCGAGCAGTACCCCGACTGATCCCCCATCCCAGGTGATCCCATGAGCCCCGACCCCGTCCAGGACGATCTCCATCTGCCCGAGAACGCCTTCCGCGAACTGCGGGAGGGCGAAACCTACGAACCGGTGGTGCCGGCCTCCCAGGCCCCTCCGGAAGTCACGCTGCGCAGCGTGGTTTCGGGCTTCCTCTGGTCCGTGATCTTCAGCGCCGCCGCCACCTACATCGCCCTCAAGCTGGGCCAGGGCATCGAGAGCGCCATCCCCATCTCCATCCTGGCGGTCGGCGCCTCCGTGTTCCTCGCGAAGTTCCTGAAATCCCGCCCCTCCACGCTGCTGGAGAACGTGAACATCCTGGCCATTGGCGCCACCAGCGGCATCGTGGCCGGGGGCAGCGTGTTCGTCATGCCCGCCGTCCACATCCTCCACCTGAAGACCAGCTTCTGGCAGATCTTCCTCGTGCCGCTCCTGGGTGCGATCCTCGGCGTGTTCTTCCTGGCTCCCTTCCGCCGCTACTTCGTGCGGGACCTCCACGGGAAGCTGCCCTTCCCCGAGGCCACCGCGACCACCGAGATCCTCATGGCCGGCAAGCGCGGCGGACGCAGCGCCATCGTGCTGACCTACTCCGCCATCACGGCCGCCCTCTTTGATTTCATCGGGCCTGCCATGCACGGCTGGGCCGAGAATTTCAGCACCTCTGCCATCGGCGCCCTGAACGGCTTCACCCAGAAGTTCAAGGCCGTGTTCTCCATGAACACCGCCGCCGCCGTGCTGGGCCTGGGCTACATCATGGGCATCCGGTACGCCGCCATCATCATGGCCGGCAGCATGCTCAGCTTCCTGGTGCTGGTCCCCCTCTTCGCGCACCTGGGCACCTTCATCCCGGGGCCCATCTCCGCCGGCGTCGGCCCCCTCGCCAGCATGTCCGCGGGCGACATCTTCGCCAACTACGTCCGCCCCGTGGGCATCGGCGGCATCTTCGCCGCCGGCATCATCTCCATCCTGAAGATGTCGCCGGTCATCGGGAATGCCACCAAGCAGGCCTTCGGCGAGGTGAAGCACCTGCTCAAGGGAGGCGGGCGGGAGACGGCCGACGTCCGCACCGATCGTGCCCTGCCCATGAGCGTGGTGCTGATAGGCATCGCCGCGGCCTCCCTGGCCATCCTCCTCTACTTCCGGTTCTCGGTGCTGGCGGATGAGCCCCGCGCCACCGACCTGGCCCTGGTCTCGACGCTCCTCACGCTGGTCATCACGTTCCTCTTCGCCGCCGTGAGCGCCTGGGCCGTGGCCATGATCAGCGTCACGCCCATCAGCGGCATGACGCTGACCACCCTCATCGTGACCGCCGTGGCCCTGGCCTCCCTGGGCCTCGCGGGCAAGAGCGGCATGCTCCAGGTGCTGCTCGTGGGCGGCGTGGTCTGCACAGCGCTCTCGATGTCCGGCTCCCTGGTGACCCAGTACAAGATCGGCTACTGGCTGGGCGCCACGCCCCGCAAGATCGAGATCGGCAACCTGGTCGGCAGCGTGGCGGCCTCCCTGGCCACCACCGCGGTCATCATCCTCATGGCCAAGGTCTACGGGTTTGCCCCGAGCCCCGCCCATCCGAATCCCCTGCCCGCCCCCCAGCCCAACGCCATGGCCGCCGTGCTCAAGGGCGTCTTCGGCGGGGCTGGCGCTCCCTGGTTCATGTACGTGCTGGGTGCCGTCATCGCAGGAGCGGTGGAGATGTGCGGCGTCTCCGGCCTGGCCTTCGCCATGGGCATGTACCTGCCCATGGAGCTGAACTCCCCGCTGGTGCTCGGCGCGGCGGTGGCCTGGTTCGTCCAGCGCTCCAGTTCCGATTCCACCCTGGCCAAGGCCCGGCACGAGAAGGGGACCCTGGTGGCGTCGGGCTTCATCGCGGGCGGCGCCCTGGTGGGCGTGCTCACGGCCCTCCTGCGCTTCATCGAGGACTCTGCCCACGTGCACATCATCCCGGAGATCACGAGCTGGGGCGGCTTCGGAGCCTTCGTGGGCGCCTGGGGCAACTGGATCGGCCTCGTGGTGTTCCTCCTGCTGGCCTGGGGGCTCTACTGGGATGCCTGCCGGGAGAAGGTGGACGCCTGAGCCGCTATCCTGGGTGATCCGCCTCGCCCCGAACCCATCCTGACGTCCTCACCAGGAGCGCCCATGACCCACGACGCCCCCTCCGAGCTGCACGGCCTTCCCGAGAACGCCCGCCGGCCGCTGCATCCGGGCGAAGCCTACGTCCCGCTGGTGACGGCGGAGACCGGAGTCCCGGAGGTGACGCCCCGCAGCGTGGTCCTCGGCCTGCTGCTCTGCGCGGTCTTCAGCATGGCCGCCGCCTATCTGGCCCTCACGGTGGGACAGGGCATCGAGGCCGCCATCCCCATCGCCATCCTGGCCGTGGGCGTGAGCCGCTTCTTCCCGCGCCGGAACTCCATCCTGGAGAATGTCATCATCCAGAGCATCGGGGCCAACAGCGGCCATGTGGTCGGCGGCGCGGTGTTCACCATCCCGGCCCTCTACATGCTCGCGGCCATCCCCGGAAGCGGCGTGGCCCAGCCCCACCTCTGGCAGGTGGTGCTGGTGAGCTTCCTGGGGGGGAGCCTGGGCATCCTGTTCCTTGTGCCGCTGCGCTACCACTTCTACGTGGAGAACCACGGCGTCTTCCCCTGGCCCGAGGCCACCGCCACCACGGAGATCCTGGTGACCGGCGAGAAGGCCGGGAACCAGGCCCGGACCCTGGCGATCGCCGCCGCCGTGGGAGCCGTCTACGACGGCATCGTGGGCATCTTCCGCGGCATGGCCGGAACCATCCGCCTCAAGTACGCGTACATCGGCGGGCTCCTCGATCGCCACTTCCTCCGCTTCAGCATGCTGAACAGCGCCGCCACCCTGGGCATCGGCTACATCATCGGCCTCCAGTACGCCGCCATCATCGCCGCGGGGAGCTTCTTCAGCATGTTCGTCCTGGTTCCCATGGTGCATGCCATCGGCGTGCACGTTCCCATGGTCCTGGCGCCCGGCACCAAACTCATCGCGGACATGACCCCCGGCGAGGTGTTCGATGCCTACGTGAAGATCGTGGGCGTGGGCGCCATTGCTGGCGCCGGAGTCATGGGCGTGCTGGCCTCCGGCCCCAGCATGCTGCGCTCGATCGTCAGCAACCTGAAGGGCATGAAGCACCAGGACACCCGGGAGGCGGCCGCGGTGCCGCGCACGGACCGGAGCTTCGGCGGCGCCTTCGTGGCCGCTGGACTCGGCGTGGCCGGCCTGCTCACCCTGCTCTTCTTCAGCTTCGGGGTCGGGATCCGGCACGCCCTCGTCCCCGCCCTGGCCGCCACCGCACTGGTGATGGTCATCGCCCTCCTGTTCGCCCCCGTGGCGGCCCGGGCCATCGCCACCATCGGCACCAACCCCATCTCCGGCATGACGATGCTCACGCTCCTGGTCACGGGCCTGGTGCTGCTGCGCATGGGCTTCACCGGCGGCTCCGGAATGTACGTCACGATAATGGTCGGCGGCGTGGTCTGCACGGCCCTCTCCGCGAGCGGCGCCTTCAGCACCGACCTGAAGATCGGCCACTGGATCGGCGCCACGCCCGCCCGCCAGATCGGATGGAAGTTCGTGGGGACCTTCGTGGCGGCGGTCTTCACGGGCATCTCCATGTGGATCCTGGCCCACCAGGGCTTCGGATCCCAGGCGGTGCCCGCTCCCCAGGCCAGCGCCATGCGGACCATCCTGGAAGGAGTCTTCGGCACCACGGCCATGCCCCTGCGGTGGTACTTCTTCGGGCTCGGCGTGGCCCTGAGCCTGATCCTGCGGCTGGTGAACCTCCCCTCCCTCGGTTTCGCCCTGGGCATGTACCTGCCCATCGAGCTGACCACCCCCCTGCTCCTGGGCGGCATCCTCGCCCATCTAGTGAACCGGCCCAAGGCCGGGGACACGCCGGCCCTGGCCAAGGGCCGCGAGAACCGCGGCGTCCTCATCGCCAGCGGCCTCATGGCCGGCGGCGCCATCATGGGCGTGGTGGCGGCCCTCATCAAGATGCGTTGGACCGAGGGCTTCCCTCTCCTCAGCGAAGCCGCCGCCAGCGGCCCCCTGGGCGAGTGGATCGCCATCGTGGCGCTGGCCGCCCTCTGCACCTACGTCGTCGTGGGCAGCCGGAAGGGGGAGGCGTAGGGCCCAGCCAAGGACGGTGCCGGCCGCCCTCAACGCCTCAGCACGGCCTTCAGCAGGGGTTCGGCACCGTTCCAGGTGATCTGCACGCCGATGCAGAACAGCACGAAAGCGATCACGCGAAGGATGCCGTGGGCGGTCTGGGCTGACACGCGCGCCGTGACTTTGGGGGCGTTCCCGTAGAACAGGTAGACCCCGAGGCTGAGCAGCAGGACGGCCGCGGCAATGCCGGCGTGGGCGGCCACATCCGGCAGCAGCCCCTTTACCGAGGCGTGGGCGCTCAGGGTGATCATGACGACGATGCAGCCCGGCCCGGCGGTCACCGGGAAGGTGAAGGGGTAGAACGCCTGCTGCCCAAGCGCCTCCAGAGAGGCGGCAGGGGTCTGGTCCGCATTGTGGCCTTCCACCTGCGGGGTCGGGCCCTCCTGGTTCAGCAGGTGCCACCCCATGGCCCCCAGCACCAATCCTCCGGCCACCTCCATCACCGGGAGGGAAATGCCGAAGAACCTCATCAACGCAGTCCCCAACAGTTCCACGGTGATCAAGAAGAGGGTCGTGTCGATCGCGATCTTCCGAGCGACCGCCCGATAGACCTCGGGAGGCGCCTGGCCGACCAGCCCCAGGAACACCAGCGCACTGCCCAGCGGATTGATCAGCGGCAGGAGCGCACTGAAGGCCAGTCCGAAGAACTTCCCGAAATTCACCACGCAAAAGAGCATAGCAGGGCCCCTGCACCGCCTCCGGCGGTCTCGGGCTCGCCGGGGTCAGCCCAGCTGGGCCCGCAGCTCCCGCTGGACAGCCGAGTTGCCCACCACCAGGTTACCCGTCTCGAACCATCCCTGCCCGCCCTCCCAGTCGGTGACGACGCCGCCGGCCTCCTGCACGAGCAGGGCACCGGCGGCGAGATCCCAGGGCTTGAGGCCCAGCTCGAAGTAGCCGTCGAAGATGCCGCAGGCGGTGTGGGCCAGATCCAGGGCGGCGCTGCCGGCGCGGCGGATGCCCTTGGCGCGGGGAAAGACGCGGCCCAGGGCGGCATTGAAGGCCGGCCAGCGGTCGCCCAGTTGATACGCGAAGCCGGTCGCGAGGAAGGCCCCATCCAGGCCGGGTTGCACGGAGACCCGCATGGGCTTCCCGTTCCAGGTGGCCCCCAGGCCGCGCACGGCCACGAAGCAGTCGCCGCGCAGCGGGTCCAGCACGCAGCCCACCACGGGGCCCTCCGCGTCCCACAGCGCCACGGAGACGCACCAGTGGGGGAAGCCCTGGACGAAATTCAGCGTGCCGTCCAGGGGATCCACGATCCAACGGATGGTGTCATTCCCCGGGGCTCCGCCCTCTTCGCCCGATGTTTTTGCGGGGGGACCGCCCGGCCCTTCGGGCCTCTGCTCCACCGATCGCGCTGCGCACTGCGCACCGCTCCCGCTCGCTGGACTCGCGGAGGTGGAGCCTCCCGCCCCGCTCCCCCGCGACTCGGGCGGGATGAACCCGCCCTCCTCGCCCAGGAACCCGTACTGGGGGAAGCGGCCGTCCAGTTCCGCACGGATGGCGGCCTCGGCCGCGCGGTCGGCCTCGCTCACCACATCGTTCTTCGATTTCTCGGTGATGGTGGCGGGATCGAGATCCCGGAAGTAGCCCAGCAACACCTCGCCGCCGGCCTGGGCCGCGGCCACACAGGCTTCCCGCTGGGCGTCGTACATGGAACTCACCCCTGCTCCGGCCCGGGCGCCAGACTCAATCCTTGCCGAAAACGTTGGCGAGGTTGAAGATAGGCAGATACATGGCGATGACGATGAAGCCGATGATGCCGCCCAGGATGGCGATCATGATGGGTTCCATGAGGGAGGTGAGGTTCGCCACGGCGTTGTCCACCTCGTCCTCGAAGAAGTCGGCCACCTTCGAGAGCATGGCGTCCAGGGCACCGGTCGCCTCGCCCACACCCACCATCTGCACCACCATGGGGGGGAACACCTTCGTCTCCGCGAGGGGCGCACTGATGCTCCGGCCCTGCTCCACGGCGTCCTTGGCCTTCAGGATGGCGTTGTGGACGACCATGTTGCCGGCCGTCCGGGCCGTGATGTCCATGCCCTCTAGGATGGGCACGCCCGAGCTGACCAGGGTCCCGAGGGTCCGGCAGAAACGGGCCACGGCGACCTTGCGGAGCAGTTCGCCGATGATGGGGATCTTCAGGAAGATGGCATCAATCTGGAGCCTCCCGGCCGGGGTCTTGTAGTACTGCCGCAGACCCACCGATATCAGCACCAGCGCACCGAGGATGATGTACCAGTAGTTGATGAGGCTGTTCGAGATGGCAATGCAGACAAGGGTGGGGTAGGGCAGCCGGCTGCCGAGGCCCGCATACATGGCCGAGAACACAGGGATGACCTTCACCATGATGACGGCCACGACGATGATCGCGATGCTGATCACCGCGATGGGGTAGGTCATGGCCCCCTTGATCTTGGCGGTCAGCTTGACGGCCTTCTCGATGTACCCGGACAGGCGCTGGAGGATGATGTCCAGGATGCCGCCGGCCTCCCCGGCTCC
Organism: Holophagaceae bacterium; assembly: GCA_027451045.1. Classification (GTDB taxonomy): domain Bacteria; phylum Acidobacteriota; class Holophagae; order Holophagales; family Holophagaceae; genus Geothrix. The sequence goes on from DAIDKC010000239.1 coordinate 25,411, forward strand.
CACCATGTTCACGTAGAGGTCACTGAAGACCTTGGGATGCTTCGACATGGCGGCCTGGAGGGTGAGGCCCTTCTCCACGTCCGTCCGCACCGCCTCAAGGGTGCGCTGGAACCCCTTGTCCTGCTGCTGGGCGCCGAGGATCTCGAGACACTGCACCAGGGGGAGGCCTGCATCAATCATCACGCTGAACTGCCGGGTGAAGACCGCAAGATCCTTGGCCTTGACCCGGCCGAAGGACTTTCCCCGCTCAGCCGCCATGGCCCGGACACTGACGACCTCGATGCCGTTGCGCTTGAGGGTGTTGGCGGCAGCGTCCCGGGAATCGGCGACCAGGACCCCTTCCTGGGTCTCGCCCAGCCTGTTCTTGCCTTTCCATGCGTATGCGGGCATGTGGACCTCGGAGCGCGGCGCGGATGGATGATGGGATCAGGATAGGCAGGAAAGGCTGATCGGTGAAGTCCTAGGTGTACTTGATGTTGGGGTTCCGCCCTCCGAGGGAGGGGCTGGCGGGCTTCCCGGTGGGCGCTCCCTGGCCGGAGCGTCCCCCGGCCGCGGAGGTTCCCACGCCGCGGTTGATGAGTTCCCGGAGCTCGTCGGGGTTGGAGGTGTACTCGAAGGCCTGGTCCTGGCTGATGTCGCCCCTCAGCACCAGGTCGGACAGGCTCTGGTTGAAGGTCTGCATGCCGTACTTCATCTGGCCGGCCTGCATCACGCCGTAGATCTGGTGGATCTTGTCCTCGCGGATCAGGTTCCGGATCGCAGAGTTGGGGATCATGATCTCCAGGGCCAGGGCCCGCCCCTTCCCGCTGGCCTTGGGGATGAGGCTCTGGCAGACGACCCCTTCCAGCACCAGCGAGAGCTGGGCCCTGATCTGGGGCTGCTGGTGGGCAGGGAAGACGTCAATGATGCGGTTGATGGTCTGGACGGTGCTGTTGGTGTGGAGGGTCCCGAAGGTGAGGTGGCCCGTCTCCGCGATGGTGAGGGCCGACTCGATGGTCTCGAGGTCCCGCAGTTCGCCCACCAGCACCACGTCCGGATCCTGGCGAAGGGCGGAGCGGAGGGCCTTCTTGAAGCTGAGGGTATCGGCGTGGATCTCCCGCTGGTTCACCAGGGCCCGCTTGTGCCTGTGGACGTACTCCACCGGATCCTCGATGGTGAGGATGTGCAGGGGCTCCTCGCTGTTGATCTTGTCCACCATGGCCGCCAGGGTGGTGGACTTCCCCGATCCCGTCACGCCCGTGACGAGCACCAGGCCCCGCGGCTTGTCGCAGAGGGCCTGGACGGAGGGGGGCAGCCCCAGCTCGTCGAAGCTCCGGATCTTCTCGGGGATGGTCCGGAAGGCGCCCGCGGTGGCGCCCCGCTGGTTGAAGACATTGGCGCGGAAGCGGGCCACCCCCTGCAGGCCGAAGGAGAAATCCACCTCGAGATCCTCCTCCAGGCGGTGCTTCTGCTGGTCGGTCATCACGCCGTAGCAGAGCCAGCGCGTCTGGGCGGCATCCAGCGGCGGCAGCTTCAGGGGCACCATGCGTCCGTCAATGCGGACCTGGGGCGCGGACTCCGTGGTGATGTGCAGGTCGGTGCCGCCGTACTCCACCATGGTCTTGAGGAGCTGCTGGAGCGGGACGACGTAGTTCGAACCGGTTTCACTCATGGGGCCTCCGTTACAGGACGGTCTCGCGGATGATCTCCTCGATGGTGGTGACACCGTCCAGCACCTTGCGGCATCCCGAACGGCGGAGGGTGATCATCCCCTCCTTGATGCCCTGGTCACGCAGCTCGAGGGCCGATGCGCCGGTCAGGATCATGTCCCGCAGGGGCTCGGACATCTCGAGCACCTCGTAGAGGCCCACGCGTCCCTTGTAGCCACGCTTGTTGCAGGCCTCGCAGCCCACGGGCCTGTAGAAGGTGATGCCCCGCTGGATCTCCTCCTCGGTGAAGCCGACCTTCATGAGGGCCTCGGGGGGCTGCTGGTGGGTGTCCACGGCCCTGCAGTTGGTGCAGAGGCGCCGGACGAGGCGCTGGGCGCAGATGATGTTCACCGACGTCGCCACCAGGAAGGGCTCCACGCCCATGTTCATGAGGCGGTTGATGGTGCTGGGCGCATCGTTGGTGTGGAGGGTCGAGAGCACCAGGTGCCCCGTGAGGGAGGCCTTGATGGCGATCTCGGCGGTCTCGAAGTCGCGGATCTCGCCCACGAGGATGATGTTGGGATCCTGGCGGAGGAAGGAGCGGAGGGCGGCGGCGAAGTTGAGGCCGATCTGCTCCTTCATCTGTACCTGGTTGATGCCCGGGAAGTTGAACTCCACCGGGTCCTCCGCGGTGAGGATGTTCGTATCCACGGTGTTGAGCTTGGCAATGGAGGAGTAGAGGGTGTTGGTCTTTCCGGATCCCGTCGGGCCGGTCACCAGCACCATCCCGTAGGGCCTCGAGATCTGCCGGTCCCAGCGCACCAGGCTCTCCGGCTCGAATCCCAGCCTGGTGAGATCGAGCATGAGCTTGTCGCTGTCCAGCAGCCGAAGCACGATCTTCTCGCCGAACAGGGTGGGCAGGATGCTGACGCGGTAGTCAATCACCTTCTGCCGGCCGTTCATGTTCACCCGCAGCTTGATGCGCCCGTCCTGCGGCAGGCGCTTCTCGGCGATGTTGAGCTTGGCGAGGATCTTCACGCGGGAGGTGAGGGGATCCCTCAGCTTGAGGTTGGGCCGCATGACCTCCTGGAGGATGCCGTCTATGCGGAAGCGGATCCGGTAGCTCTTCTCGTAGGGCTCGATGTGGATGTCGGAGGCGCCCTTCTTGATGGCGTCAATGAGCACCATGTTCACGAGCTTGACCACCGGCGCGTCCTCGCTGCCGCGCTTGAGGGCATTGACGTTGATGCTCTCCTCGTCATCCTCCGTGGCCTCGTATTCGGCATCGGCGTCGAGCTGCTGCTCCAGCTCGGTCAGGTCGAACTGCTCCTCGTCCTCCTCGAACCCCGAAGCGACCGGCCCGGCCCCGGAGGTGCCCGAGCCCGGAGGCGGCATCGCGCCGCTCCGGGTGCTCGTGCCGTCGGAAGCCCGGAGCACCACCTGGCTCGAGCCGCCGTAGTAGCGCTCCACGGCCCGGGCCAGGCCCATCTCGCTGGAAACCACCGGATCCACGTTGTAGCCCGTGTGGAAGCGGACATCGTCCATGGCGAAGATGTCCGTGGGATCGGACATGGCCAGGGTCAGCACATTGCCCGTCCGCTGGAGGGGCAGCACCTTGTGGCGCTGGGCCAGGTCGGCGGGGATGAGGGCGATGACGGCCGGATCAATGGGAGGCCACTGTTCGAGGTCCGCCGCGGGGACGCCGTACTGCATGCCCAGGAAGCTCACGATGTCCTGGTCCGAGCAGTAGCCGGCGCGCACCACGATGCTGCCCAGCTTGCCCCCCTCGCGCCGCTGGATCTTGATCACCTCCTCGAGCTGGGCCTCGGTGATGAGCTGCGCCTTGACAAGCATTTCGCCGAGCTTGCTGACCACGTGGAGCCTCCGGACGGGGGTGAGGGGATGGTAGCACCGCTTGGATCCTGAGGCCCGCTTCCCATGTATGCTTTTGCCATGTCCATCCCAGCAGCCTCGC
>DAIDKC010000240.1 GCA_027451045.1 Holophagaceae bacterium
CCCTCGGGACCCGAGGCCACGTTGAGCATCCAGTGGACGCCGTAGCAGAAGAAGAGGTAGGCCCGGCCGGCGGGGCCCCACATGACGGCGTTGCGGGCGGTGCGCCCGTGCCGGGCGTGGCTGGCGGTGTCCTCCGGCCCCCCGTAGGCCTCCACCTCCGTGATGCGGAGGACCACCCCATCGCGCTCGAGGAGCTGCCCCAGCAGGGCGGGGGCGACGGCTTCCACGGGGTCCTCCAGTCGGAAGGGAGCCATGTCGCGCTACCAGCCCCGCAGCTCGTTCGCCGCCCGGATCCGGTCCAGGGCCAGGGCCAGGGCGGCATGGCGCCAGCTGCAGTGGAGACGCTCCGCCTGGGCCTGCACGGCCTCGAAGGCCTGATGGAGGACCCCTTCCACCCGCGCCAGCACGTCGGCTTCGCTCCAGAAGACCTGCTGGAGGTTCTGCACCCACTCGAAGTAGGCGAGGGTGATGCTTCCGGCGCAGGCCACGATATCGGGAAGCACCGGGATGTCCCGGGCCTGGAGGAGGCGCTCTGCCTCGGGCAGGACGGCCCCGTAGGCGCCCTCCACCACCAGGGCCGCCTGGAGGGACCCGGCGGCGGGACCGTCCAGGGCGCCCTCCAGGGCCGACAGCACCAGGATGTCGCAGGGCTCCGCCCACAGTTCGGCGGGATCGAAGGCCTCCCCCCCGGGGTACCCCGCCACCGAGCCCCGGGCCAGGGCATGGGCGGCGAGGCGGACCGGATCGAGACCCTCCGGATGGCGGACCCCGCCTCCGGGATCCGCCACCGCCGTCACGCGGGCCCCCCAGGCGGCCAGCTGGTGGGCCGCCCGGCCGCCGACGTGGCCGAAGCCCTGGAAGGCCACCCGGGCGCCGGCGAGCGGACGCCCCAGGACGTCCTCCCAGGCCCTCCGCGTGCCCTGGGCCACCCCGCGCCCGGCCGAGATCTCGCCCCCCCGGCTGCCGCCGAGCTCCAGGGGCTTGCCGGCCACGCAGGCGGGCTGGTGTCCGTTCTTGCGGCCGTACTCATCCAGCACCCAGGCCATGGTGCGGGCATCGGTGCCGAGATCGGGCATGGGCACATCCCGGGTGGGGCCGAGCACCATGGAGATCTTGGAGACGTAGCGGCGCGTGAGCGCCTCCAGCTCGTGGGCGCTCAGCCGCGAGGGGTCGCACTGGATGCCGCCCATGGCCCCGCCGATGGGCAGGTCCACCACCGCCGCCTCCCAGGTCATCAGGCTGGCCAGGGCCCGGATCTCCTCGGGGCCCGCCCCGGGGTGGTAGCGGAGCCCGCCCATCTGGGGCCCCCGGACGCCGCTGTGCTGGACGCGGCAGCCCCGGAACATGCGAAGAACGCCGTCGTCCATGCGGATCGGCAGGGCGACGGTGATCTCCCGGTAGGGAGTCTTCAGCGGCTCGCGCAGGTCCCCGGGGAGGCCAAGCAGGTCGGCCGCCGCGTCCACATGGTGGTTCACGGTCTCGAGGAAGGTCGTGCGTCCGGCCATGGCAGCCTCCGCGCGCAGGGATCCCTGGACAGCCGAAGCATACCGCAGGCCGGAGGCGGATGCCCGGGCGGGCCTCCCCTCCCGGGGAAAAGCCCGCCCGCCGCCGATGCCTCGGGCGCGACTCAGTTCTGCTTGAGCGTCTTGGGATTCACGTCGTAGCGGATGAAGGACACGCCCCAGTAGCCGTCGGGCTTCTTGAGGCAGGTGACGGTCATGATCTTGGTGCCGCCGTAGCCCAGGGTCATGTCCTTCACGATGGCGCTGGAGCCGTACTGGCGCATGCCTGGGTTGTCCTCGATGCCCATGCTGTCCATCTTGGCCCAGGTATTGGGGGTGAGGGCCTTCAGCAGGCGGTAGATGCCGGCATTGAAGGCGAGCCGGGCGTCCTGGATGGTGTAGTCGTCCGCGGGCCCCCCCGGCAGGTTGTCGAGCTTGGCCGCCAGCTTGGCGTCAATGCCCAGGCCCTTGAGCTCGTCGGGCGTGAGGGTGAGGCCGAGCTGCTTGGCGTCGTTGTGCAGGTGCATGGCCGAGGGGAAGACCACGTCCGGGGTGATGGGCGCGATCATCGCGGCATCCTTGTAGTCCTTGCGCACCGCCAGGTACTTCAGGTGGGCCAGGATGTCATAGGGCTCCTGGGCCGCCGGGGGCATGGTGGTGGGAATGTCGCTGCTGTTGCATCCCAGGTAGAGGGGCGCGAGCAGGACGAGCGAGGCGGGGATCAGCAGGGAACGGCGCACGGTACTCCTCCATCGTGTTTGGGCATCGGTACGTCAGGATGGTGCCGTCTTCCCAGCGGGATGCCAAGGGAATTCATCACACAGAACTCCAGTATCGCGACGCAAGGCTTCCATGTACCCCCTCTCGATCCTCGCCCTCGGACGCCTCCGGCTGGACCCCTGCCAGGAGCTGGCCCAGCACTACCTGGACATGCTCCGCCCCTTCGCCCGCCTCGAGGTGACGGAACTTTCCGAGGGCCGGGGAGAACCGGCGCGGGCCCTGAAGGACGAGGCCGCGCGCATCCGGGCCCGGCTCCAAAGCGTGGCCTGCCCGGTGCTGCTCACGCCGGAAGGGAGGCTCCGGGACAGCGAGACCCTGGCCCGCTGGCTGGGGGCACGCATGGACCGGGGCGAAGGGCTGGCCTTCGTGATCGGCAGCAGCCACGGCTTCGATCCCGCCCTGAAGGCGGAGGTCCGGGAGCAGATCAGCCTCTCGCCCCTGACCTTCCCCCACGAGCTGAGCCGGGTACTGCTCCTGGAGCAGCTCTACCGCGCCTTCACCATCCTGCGGGGCAAGGCGTACCACAAGTGATTCGCCCTTTTTCCGCCTTTCCGGGACACTAGAGCCATGGCGCATCCCATGGACCGCTTCTTCGCCCCGCCGGAGGGCCGGATCTTCGCCTGCTTCCCCGGGGCGGAGGACCGGCCGGGCCAGCGGCGCATGGCGGAGCTGGTGCACGGCGCCATCCTCGACGGCACCGCAGCCTTCCGCGCCTGGCGCGACGCGGGCAGCGATCCCGAGTCCCGTCCCGACGCCGTCATCCAGGCGGTGGAGGCCGGCACGGGCACCGGCAAGAGCCTGGGCTATCTGGTACCTGCCCTGGCCGCAGGCCGCGCGCCGATGCTGGTGGCCACGCGCACCAAGCAGCTCCAGCGCCAGCTCCTGGACGAGGACGTGCCCCGCGCCGCGGGCATCCTGGGCCGCCCGGTGAAGGCCGTGCTCGCGAAGGGCCGCGCCAACTACCTCTGCAGGGCCGCCTGGGAACTGCTGCGGAACGCGCCGCCCGCCGAGCTCACGCGGTCCGACCAGCAGCTCTGGATGGCCCTCCAGCGCTGGACGGGCGATACCCCGGACGGCGACCGCGAGGGCCTCGGCCGCTTCGGCGAAGGCGAGTCGCCCCTCTGGGACAAGCTCAACGCCCGCGCCGAGCGCTGCACCGGCCGGCAGTGCCCGCAGTACGAGGCCTGCTTCCTCACGAAGCTGCGCCAGGAGGTGGCCGAGGCCGACCTCATCATCGTGAACCACGCCCTGCTGCTGGCGGACCGAGTGCTGCGGGAATCCGCCTTCGGCCAGGTGCTGCCCGATGCCCCGGTGCTCATCCTCGACGAGGCCCACGACCTGGAGGAGCAGCTCACGGAGAGCTGCTCGGAGAGCTGGTCCAGCCGCGCCATGCACCTGCTCTTCGCGGACCTCCGGGAGGCCGCCGCCGGCGCAGGGGCCGGGCTCACAGCCCTGGTCGAGCCCTGGGAGAAGGCCTGGGGAGACCTCATGGCCTGGGTGCCTTCGGAGCCCGGCGTGCAGCCCCTCCTGGGTCCGGGCGCGAGCCTGAAGGCCCTCGCGGACGCCGTGGGTGCCTGGGTGGACGCGGGTCATCCCCTGCTGCTGGAGGCCCGCCGCCTGGCCGCGGCGGATGCGGACAACCCGGCCTGGGGCCGCCTGGCCGAGCGGGTGGCCACGGCCTTCTCCCGCATGGAGCAGATCTTCGCCCAGCCCGAGGGCTGGGTGTCCACCCTCAGCCGCGAGGGGCCGAACCTGGTGCACTTCAAGGCCACGCCCGTGGACGTGCGCCCCTTCTTCCACCAGCACCTGCGCCGGGGCTTCGAGACCGTGGTGCTGACCAGCGCCACCCTGCGCGATGGCCGCGGCTTCAACGGCCTGGGCCTGCGGCTCGGCCTCACCAAGCCGGAAGTGGAGGCGGCCGAGCACGTGGAGAGCCCCTTCGACTTCGAGGCCCAGGGCCTGCTCTTCGTGCCCCCGGGCCTGCCCGAGCGCCGCGCCGGCGCGAGCGGCGTGGGCGATCCCGCCTGGGTGGAGGGCAGCCTGGACGCCATGGAGCGGCTGCTCCGCGCCAGCCGGGGCCGGGCGCTGCTGCTCTTCACCAGCCGCAAGATGCTCGCGGCCTTCCAGCCGCGCCTGAGGGAGGCCATGCCCGGCTTCACCTTTTTCGTGCAGGGCGAGGGCCTCTCGCGCAGCCAGCTGCTGGAGCGGTTCCGCGCCACCCCGGCGGCGGCGCTCCTCGGCCTCGCCAGCTTCTGGCAAGGCGTGGACCTGCCCGGTGACGCCCTCAGCCTCGTGGTGGTGACCTCGCTGCCCTTCGCGCCGCCGGACGATCCGGTGCTCCAGGCCCGCATCCGGGAAGCCGACGCCCAGCGCGAGGGCCTCGGCTTCGTGGGCATCCAGGTGCCCATGATGACGCTCAAGCTCAAGCAGGGCCTCGGCCGCCTCATCCGCACCCGCGCCGACCGCGGCGTGGTGGCGGTGCTGGATCCCCGGCTCATGCTCCCCCGCGAGGACCCCGGCGGGAAGCGCTACGCCGCCCAGGTCCGCGCGGCGCTGCCGCCCTTCCCCCTCACCCGGGACTGGGACCGCGTGGAGACCTTCCTGCGCCAGCTGTGAATCCCGCCCGGGGGCGGATCAAGGGTGCGCGGGGTCGGCGGCAGGCGGCGCAGGAGGCGCCGGCGGAGGCGGCGCCACGGACTTCGGCGGCGCGGGCGGGGGCGGCGGCACCGGCGGTGCCAGCGGCCGGAGCCGCTGCTGGAGGCGCGCCATCCGGGCCTGGAGCTCAGCCATCTGGCCCTGCAGTGCCGCCAGCTCCGCCTCGGCTTGGGCCAGCTCCCCCTGGCGCTCGCGAAGGAGGAGCCGCCGGCCGCGCCCGCCTTGGATCCGGGCCGCAGCCGCCTCCCGCCGGGCCCTGGCCGCTTCGGCCTTCAGCTCCGCCTGAACCCCGGGGGACAGAGCCTGGGCCAGCCGCGCCTGGAGGGCCCTGGCCTTGGCCTCCATCTGGCGGGCCCGGGCCTCCTCCCGGCGGGCCTTCTCCCGGGCGGCCTGGGCCTTCCGGACGTCCTTCAGGGCCCCGCGGAGCCAGGCCTGGCCGGCAGAATCGAGGGCCTGGGGGCGTCCATCCACCGTGTAGCCGCTCCCGGCCGCAGTGGCCGAATAGGTGCGGCTCGGCCCCGCACCCCATCCCTCCAGGCGGAAGGAGCCTCCGGGACCGACCGCCACGGGAACCTGGGCCTCCGGGTCCAGCTTCACGTCTCCGCGGAGCCGGACCTCCAGGTGGCGATCCCCCTCCAGGATCTTCAGGCGGAGGCGGGGCGCCCCGGGATGCGCCGGGGCCGCGGCCCCGGACTCGGCGGGACCTTTCTGGAGCGCGGCGCCGGCCGCGCCCAGGAGGCTGACGGCGAGGAGGGCGATGGCGCCCGCCCGGGCGCGGGCCGGGAGGGGCCGGACGGGATGGAGCAGGTGCCGGATGCGGTGCATGAGCGAACCTCCATTGGCCGCGAGGGCCAGGCGGGACGGCGGACGGGGATCGGCCTCGCGGAGGCCTTCCAGGTCCGCGAGCGCCCGGGCGAGGACGAGGGGATCGCCGGAGAGGCCGGCCGCCACGTCATCGCAGCAGAGTTCGCGCTCCGCCCGGATGCGCCCGGACAGCCACCACACGGCGGGATGGTAGAACAGCAGCACTTCCACGGAGGTCTGGAGCAGGTTCACGGCGAAGTCCGCGCGCCGGATGTGGGCCAGCTCGTGGGCCAGGATCGCCTCGAGCTGGGCCGGCGCCAGCCCGCTGAGGGCACAGGCGGGCAACAGGATCACGGGGCGCAGCCACCCGAGCACGGTGGGGACCTCCACCAGCGCCGACTGGAGGATCCGCACGGTGCGGGTCACCTTCAGGTCCCGGCAGAGGCGGGAGAGCACCAGGTGCCAGGCGGCGGGCACGGGCGAGGCGCCCCGGGACCGGAGGCGCTGCACCCACAGCCAGCCACCCAGGACGCGGAGCGACAGGAGGAGCACCCCCGCCGCCCAGGCCCCCACCAGCCAGGGCAGCTCCGGGGCCAGCGCATGCTGCATCCGGAGCGCCAGGGGGACGGCCTCCGGCGCGGCCCCCTCGAGCACCACCCGCAGGCCGGCCGTCCCCCCCGCGGGCGCCGCGACGACACCCAGGTGCAGGAAGGTGGCCACCGGAGCCGCCGCCATGGCCAGGAGGAAGGAGCAGGCCACGGCATACCGCGTCCGGGCCGGGGCCCGGCGCAGGAGGGTGAGCAGGCCCCAGGCCAGGGCCCCCAGGAGCGCCCCCTGCCAGAGGAAGTGGAGCAGGGACCAGCCCAGGGCCTGGGCCCAGGGCGCGCGGAGTAGGTGGAGCAGGAGGCTCATGGTTTCCCCCCTTCAGCCTGCTCGATGAGCCGGCGGATCTCGGCCAGATCCTCGGGACTGGTCCTGCGGGCCGCCAGGGCCTGGAGGACGAGCCCCTTGGCGGATCCCCCGAAGGCCTTGTCCAGCAGGTCGCCCACGAGATCCCGCTGCGTGTCCCCGCGGGACCGGCGGGCCCGGAAGACGTGGGTGCGCTCCGAACCGTCCCGCACCACCAGGCCCTTCTCGTCCATGATCTGGAGCATCTTCAGCACCGTGGTGTAGGCCAGGTCCCGCTCGGCCGACAGCACCTCGAACACCTGGCGGACCGTGCTCGGACCGCGCTCCCAGAGCACGCGGAGAATGGCCAGCTCGGCATCGGTGGGACGGGGAGGCACGGACATGGGCGGAGCTCCGGATCCTGGATGCCCTCAATCTACTATTTGTTTCGTAGATATCAACGAAAATCTTCGTAGACAATCTCCAGGAGCAGAGGCCATCCCGGGCCCCGACCGTCCTCCGGTGCCGGGCGACCTTGAGATTCACAAGACGAGGCAAAACAGGCCCATAGGCCATTCCCGTTCCCTCTGCCATAAGAGGAGGCGTGTCGAAGCTCCTGATCATTGACGACTGCCGGATGATGCGGCTCTACCTGCGCCGCTGTCTGGAGAAGGCGGGTCACGATGTCGCGGAGTGGGTGCCCGGATCGGCCATGGAGATCCCGGAGCGGATCGCCGAGCTGTCGCCGGACCTGGTGCTCTGCGACTACCAGATGGCCGGGGCCAACGGGGCGACGGTGGCCCGGATGGTGCGCAGGGCGGATCCCGAGTTGCCCATGCTGGTGATCACCTCCTTCCAGGAGGACCAGATGGAGGCCAACCTCCTCCGCCTCGGCGTGCGGCGGGTGCTCGGCAAGCCGATCCGGCACGAGGACCTCCTCCAGGCCGTCCAGGAGGCCCTGCGCCCCGCCCAGCTCGAGGCCTAGGGGCGGCCGACGAGGGCGGCCACCCGGGCCCCCAGCTCCGCGACGGTGAAGGGCTTGGGGAGGAAGGCCGCGGCGGGATCCCCGGGCAGCAGGCGGTCCAGGCGGCCGTCCTTCAGGCCGGAGACGATGAGCACGGGCATCCGAGGATGGCGATCCCGCAGCCGCCGGAGCACCTCGAAGCCGTCCAGGCCCGGCATGTTCACGTCCAGCACGAGGAGATCCGGCGGCGGGGCGGATTCCAGGCGGGCGAGGGCCTCGGCGCCCGAGGCCGCCACGGCGGCTCGATGTCCGAGGGCCTGGAGCATGGCGGGCACGGTGCCCTGGAGCAGGTCGTCGTCATCCACCAGCAGGACCTCGAGGGCCGCCGCCGGGGCCGGGGGGGTGCGGGGGACCGGCCCCGCCTCGGGGTCCTGGGCCTTCCCCAGGGCAGGCAGCACCACGCGGACGGTGGTGCCCTCCCCCACCCGGCTGTCGAGCTCGAGCCGGCCGCCGTGAGCCTTGGCGA
>DAIDKC010000241.1 GCA_027451045.1 Holophagaceae bacterium
CGGATCGTGCTGTTCGAGAGCCGACAGCCGGCGGGCTACCTGCCCTTGCGCGCGTGGCCCCTGGGACCTCCGGACCCGGGGGTATGATCGGACGTTTTGCGGAGCCTCCATGCGCCCCTCGCTGCCTCCCGCCGGTCTCGCGGCCCTGCTCCTCGCCGCCGCCACGCCCCTGCGCGCCCAGTGGGACCTGCGGCTGGAGGTGCCTCGGCCCTCCGGCCAGAGCCTCCCCCAGACGCTCCTGAGCGGCACCGGGCAGCTGGCCTCCGGGAGCCTGGATACCGGCCGGGGCGTCATCGCCTCGGCCTACCGCCAACTCTTCCAGATCGGGCCGCTCTTCCACGTCCAGGCCGGCCTCGAGTACTCCCAGTGGAAGGCGGACGGCACCCTCGCCCAGGGCAGCGCCCTCCAGGGCACGGCCCTCCAGCAGAAGGGCGGCGGCGTGGGTCTCAACGCCCTCCTCTGGGTGCCCTTCATCGGCGTGGCCGGGGAGATCGGCGCCATCCAGCGGTTCCAGCGCTACACCCTCGACACCCCCGGGCTCTCCAACCGGGAGGATCTCAGCCGCACCTGGCTGCGGGTGGGCCTCCGCTGGCGCCTGCCCCTGCCCCTCCTGCATCCCTACCTGGCGGCCAGCTACCAGGAACCGATCACGAAGGACCATCCGGTGCAGCTCCACAGCGCCTCCGATCTGGCGGCCTACTTCCAGGCCCAGGGCAGCGGCCAGGAGTTCGAGCGGATGTGGACCTTCGGCGTGGGGGTGGCCTTCTGATGCGCTCCCGCCGCCTCCTGCCCTTCCTCGTCCCGGCCCTCCTGGCCGCCGCCCTGCCGCCCCGCCCCAAGCTGGTGGTGGTCATCTCCGTGGACCAGTGCTCCGCGGAACTCATCCAGACCTACGGCCCCGAGCTGACGGACGGCCTCCACCGCCTGCTCACGCAGGGGGTGGACTTCACGGAGGCCTACATGGACCACGGGTTCACGGAGACGGGCCCCGGGCACTCCGTGCTGCTGAGCGGCCGCTTCCCCGCCCGCACCGGCATCGTGGAGAACGAGTGGCTGGACCGGCGGACAGGGAAGATGGTCTATTGCGTGTCCGACCCCGCCGTGCGCCCCCTGGACCCCGACACCCGGCATGCCGCCTCCAACGCCACCTTCCTCGGCGACACCCTGGGCGACTGGCTCCAGGCCCAGGTGCCCGGCAGCCGGGCCTTCTCCATCTCGGGCAAGGACCGCGCTGCCATCCTCATGGCGGGACGCCATCCCAGCGGCGTCTTCTGGTTCGCGGGCCCCGCGGGCTTCAGCAGCTCCACCGCCTACATGCGACAGCTCCCGGGCTGGATGGTCCGCTACGACCGGGAGCTCTCCACGCGCCTCGCCACCGACAGCTGGCTGTGGCGCAAGCTGCCCGAAACCCCCGAGGGCCGCGTGGCCCAGTGGACCTTCGGCCCGACCATGGTGCGCAACGGCGCCCTGCCCCGGCTGGTACAGGGCGCGGGCATGCCGCTGGACCGGAGCTTCACCGCCCGCTTCGACAGGTCGCCCTTCCTCGACCAGGTGACCGAGGAAGGCGCCGAGGCCCTGGTGCGGGGCGAGCACCTCGGCCACGGCCCCGCCACCGACCTCCTCACCGTGAGCTTCTCCGCCACGGACTACATCGGCCACGCCTACGGGAACCTGGGCACGGAGATGCGCGACCAGATGCACCGCCTGGACCACACCCTGGGCCGCTTCCTGGCCTTCCTCCAGCGCCAGGATCCCCATGTGTGGGTGGTGCTCAGCGCCGACCACGGGGGCATGGACATCGTCGAGGCCCTCCAGGCCGAGGGCTTCCCCGCCCGCCGCGTGGTCCCCGCCGCCTTCCTGGGGGCCCTGAATGCCGCGATGAGGCAGCGCTTCCAGGCCACCGCCGACCTGTTCGCCGCCCCGCCCGAGCCCACCATGCTCTACCTCGAGACGGGAACCCTGCGGGCCGCGCACCTGAAGGCCGGGGAGGTGCTGCGGGCCGCCCAGGCCTGGCTGCGGGCGCGCCCCGAGGTGGCGGACGCCTACACCGCCGCGGATCTCGCCAAGGTGGATCCGGCGGCCACGGGCAGCCCCCGGGACACCCGCCTCGACGTCCTCATGCGCCGCAGCTTCCTGCCCGGCCGCAGCGGCGACATCCTGGTGGCCTTCAAGCCCCTGACCCTCTTCGGTACGCCCCCTTCGGGGAATCCCGCCGGACACGGATCCCCCTGGGCCTACGACCGCCGGGTGCCCCTGGTGTTCTGGGGCCCCTGGCAGGCCGCCC
>DAIDKC010000242.1 GCA_027451045.1 Holophagaceae bacterium
ACATCCGCGCGTTCGGCGAGCGCGTCGGCTGGCCGCTGGTCGTCAAACCCGTCCGGGCGACGGGGAGCCTCGGCGTCGCTCGCGTCGACGGCCCGGACGAGGTGGACGGCGTCCTGGACCTGCGGGGGCACTCCAGGAACGACGCCGTCGAGCGCCTGAAGGATCGGCTCGCCGACGGCATCCTCCTGGGCTGGCGCTCCATCCAGGTGCTGCTCGGGGCGGACCCCCAGCTCCATGAAGGCCTGCTGGAACTCCTGGACTCCGGCGCGGTGCCGATGGTCGCCCGCTATGCCCAGGCCCCCGTGCCCATGGGGGGCACCCAGGCCTGGCTGCTCTACCTCACACCCCCGGCTTGACCTTCTGCGACTGGAGACCCCTTCATGAGCCTTCTGGCCATTGGCAGTGTTGCATTCGACGACGTGGAGACGCCGTTCGGCCGGAGAGAGCGGGCCCTGGGAGGCTCCGCCACCTACTTCGCCCTGGGCGCCAGCCGGTTCCATCCGGTCCGGATCGTGGCCGTGGTCGGGGAGGATTTCGGACCCGACCAGATGCGGGCCTTCGAGGGCAGGCCCATTGACCTCCAGGGGCTCGCCCGGGTCCCGGGCCGCAGCTTCCACTGGAAGGGGGCCTACGGCTACGACCTCAACGAGGCGCGGACCCTGGCCACCGAGCTGAACGTGTTCGCCACCTTCCATCCGGACCTTCCGGAGACCTACCGCCAGTCCCCCTTCCTGTTCCTGGGCAATATTGATCCCGTCCTCCAGCTCGACGTGGTGGGCCAGATGGCCCAGCGCCCCCGCTGGATCGCCCTCGACACCATGAACTACTGGATCCAGAGCGCGCGACCCGCCCTGGAACGGGTGCTCCGGGAGGTGGACATCCTCCTGGTCAACGATGCGGAGATCCGCCAGCTCACCGAGGAGCACAGCCTGCTGAAGGCCTACCGGAGGGTCCAGGCCATGGGACCCAGGATCCTCGTGGTGAAGCGGGGGGAGTACGGGGTGGCCCTGTTCACGCCCGAGGGCGTGTTCGGAGCGCCGGCCTATCCCCTGGAGGAGGTGTTCGATCCCACGGGGGCCGGGGACACCTTCGCCGGCGGGTTCCTGGGGTACCTGGCCTGGATGGACCGCGTGGATACGACGGCCTTGAAGCACGCCACCCTGGTGGGCTCGGTCATGGCGAGTTTCACGGTGGAGCGGTTCTCCACCGAGCGCCTGGAACAGATCACCCAGGATGACGTCCGCAACCGGTTGTCATTATTTTCGGATATGATCCGGGTCGAGGATCTATAATCAACGTATCTTTTCCTCCCAGGGGGATCCCCATGTTCCAGCCCATTCGCCAACGTGTTGGCCGGCTCAGCGCCTTTGCGGCTGCGAGCGGAATGGTGGCAGGACTCCTCGTCCTGAGCGCGGGCGCCCCTGCCCTGAAGGCCCAGGAGGATGCCCCCTCCGGCCCCGTCAAGGTGGAGCCCCATGCCTCCCGCTGGGACTATCCCAAGGAACTGAATCTGCCCCAGGGCTCCCGGGTCCATATCGTCCAGAAGGGGGACACCCTCTGGGATCTGGCCGGGAAGAACCTGGGGAACACGTACGCCTGGCCCCAGATCTGGGAGCTCAACCAGTGGATCAAGGATCCGCACTGGATCTTCCCCGGGGATCCCGTGGTCATTGACCTGACGCGCAAGGTCGCCACGGAGGCCACCGTGCCGTCCGCGGTGGCCAACCTCGAGCCCGATCGCGGGCCCTCCAGCTTCGCCGTGCCCCAGCGCCCCGAACTCGGGTTCAGCTTCCAGGATTTCATCCAGCTCCCCTTCCTGGCGCCCCAGGGAGCGCCGGCCTACTACAAGAGCCAGGGGGCCTTCGAGATCACCGGCAACCGCCACCCTGAGCAGCAGTACCTCGGGCAGGGGGCCACCGTCTATATCAACGCCGGCACCGACCAGGGCGTGCGCCAGGGGGACCGGTTCCTCATCCTCAAGACGGTGGCGACCCGGCTGGCCAATCCCCGAGGCGGCCGGAAGCCCATCGGGGACGTGATCCAGCAGATCGGCATCGTGCGCGTCACCCATACCCTGAACAAGGGGTCCATGGCCCTCATCGAGCGCTGCATGGATCCGGTCGAGAAGGGCGAGCATCTCGTGCGATTCATCGAGCCCGCCACCATGCCCATGGCGCTCCGCAAGGACGTCCATGACCCCGTGAAGATGGATGCCGATCCCGCCATGGTGGCCTATGCCCGGGATGCCCGCATCGAGATCGGCAACGGCGACATGATCGTCCTCGACCGCGGCAGCAACAGCGGGCTCAAGGTCGGTGACGTGCTCCTGGTGGCGAACCAGGAATCCTTCCCCGGGGCGCAGGAGGGCCACGGGAAGCACCCGCCCGTGGAGACCATCCACCACTACCTGGGACAGGTGCTGGTGGTCCGCGTGGAACCGACCAGCGCCACCTGCAAGGTGCTCCGTGCGAAGCAGGAGCTCCATCTGAAGGATCTGGCCACCCGCTGATAGCCCCTCAGGCCGGCGCCAGCTCCAGCACGACGCGCCGGCCCCGGTTCGGCAGCTGGTACTCGTGGGGCGTGGCGGACCAGCCCTGCGGGACCGGCTCTCGCTGCCATTCGGGGCCCTTCAGGGCCAGGAACCCCCCCCCGGACGGCCATGGCGGCCCCACCAGGACAGCAGCTGGTCCAGGGTCCCCACGGCCTTCGCCACGCCGAGGGCGGCATCCAGGGGAGGCAGGTCCTCCAGGCGGGCATGAAGGGGCTCCAGATGGGTCATCCCGAGCTCCAGCCGGACCTGTCGGAGGAAGGCCACCTTCTTGGCCGAGGCATCCACGGCCGCCACCCGGAGGTCCGGCCGGGCCAGGGCGAGCACCACAGCGGGAATGCCCATCCCCGTGCCGAAATCGGCCACCCGGGCCTGTGCTGGAAGCGGGTCGAGCCAGGGGAGGAGCTGGGCCGAATCCAGGATGAGCTCCTCGTAGCGGGCTTCCGGAGCCAGGGCCGTCAGGGCGTGGGCCCGGTTCCAGCGGTCCAGCAGATCCAGGTAGCGCCCCAGGGGGGCCTCCAGCGCGGCGGGCAGCTCGTTCACCATCATCCTCCGAGCATGGCAGGGCGCCGAGCGGGGTTTTTATTTTTTTATATGATTTATTAATTTATTTAATTTCAATTTTTACATGATAAAATATTTGATACAATATCTTATTTCTACTCTCGCGCCACAGTCCAGAATCGCGTTCCTAGGGAAGGGGAATTGACGATCCTGCTTGCGGGAACGATCATGGTGATCCTTCGGTTCATTCAAGGAGGCTTAAGGCCATGAGTCAGCCAACCTTGCCCTTCCAGGTGGATTGGTCGAGCAGGAGCAAAATGCGCGGGCCCCGGGAGCATACCCTCGGGCCGCTGATGCTTCAGCTCAGGAACCGCCTGGCTCCCGAAGCCCAGGGCGTAGCCCTCACCTATGTGGACGATATCGGCATGCGGAAACTCAACCGCACCCATCGGAATAAAAACACCACCACGGATGTGCTGAGCTTCCCCGCCGATCCCGAGAAGGGCGCATTCCCCCACCTGGGCGACATCGTCATCAGCCTGCCCACCACCGACCGCATGGCCCGCAAATTCGGCGTCAGCCGGCGCCGAATGGTCGAAACCCTGCTGATCCATGGCTTCCTCCACCTCTGTGGTCATGACCACGAGCAGGACAACGGCGAGATGATGGCCCTGCAGGCCCAGCTCGAGCGAGAGCTGCTCCAGGCGGAGCCGCTCGCCATGACGCTTCGGAGGGGCCGGAAGCCGGGCAGCAAGCTGAAGAAGCTGAAGGACGGGAGCCGGGTGGTCGTCACCGGCCGGGCGGCCGCGGCCCTGGTCCGCCGGGAACGCCTCCGGAAGGAGAAGAAGGTACGCGCCAAGCCGAGCGTGCCCAAGCCGAAGGCGGAAGGCTCCCGGCGGGGTCCGGGGCGCCCCCGGAAGGAGGCGGCTCCCGCCGCTCGACAGGCGGTCCGCCGGAAGCGGCCGGCGCCCCTCCGGAGCGGGGTCATCGCCTGATCCCCAGGGCCGGACGGGGCGTGGCCAAATCGCCGGAAGGCCGATAAAATGGAACTTTGGCCCGCCTCCGGGCCATCCCCACCGGAGCCTTCGTGATCAACCTCCTCCTCGGCCTGGGCGCCGCCCTCGCCGTGATCGTCCTCGCGGCCCTGCTGCACATCAGCGCCTGGATCAGCGTGCCCATCGCCCTCGTCGCCGGCACGGCGGTGTTCATCTGGCAGGGCAGGAAGGTCCAGAACGAACTTGAGCGGATCTTCGGGCGGGCGGGGGAGTTGCTGAAGAAGCAGCAGTTCGACCAGGCCATCGAGGCGATGAAGGCCGGGTACCGGCTGGCCCCCCGCCAGTTCCTGGTCAAGGGCAGCATTGACGGGCAGATCGGCGTCGTCCAGTACCTGCGGAAGAAGAACGACGAGGCTGAGCCCCTCCTGGCCGCCGCCTCCATGCAGCACTACATCGCCAAGGCCATGCTGGCCATCCTCCAGTGGAAGCGCGGGGAGAAGAAGAAGGCGAAGGCCACCTTCGACCTCGCCCTCAAGACCGGCAAGAAGGAGAGCCTGCTCTACGCGGTCTATGCCTACGTCCTCACCGAGATGGGCGAGCGGGACCGGGCCATCGAGATCCTCAACAAGGGGCTGGGCATCTGCAAGGGCGACGAGCGCCTCGTGACCAACCGGAACCTCCTGCAGAACGGCAAGGCCATGAAGATGAAGGTCTACGGCGAGCAGTGGTACCAGTTCCTGCTGGAGCGCCCCATGGTCCGCCAGGAGGCCCCGCCCTTCGCCCGCGTGTCCCGCCGCGCCCTCCGCGGCTGATCCCGATCCCTCCGTCCCATTCCGCCATTTCCTGGAGCAAGCCATGTCCGGCCACAATAAATGGTCCACCATCAAGCACAAGAAGGGCGCGCTGGATGCCAAGCGCGGCAAGATCTTCACGAAGATCCTGAAGGAGATCACCGTGGCGGCCCGCCTCGGCGGCGGCGACGTGAACAGCAATCCCCGCCTCCGCCTCGCCGTAGACCAGGCCAAGGGCAACAACATGCCCAAGGAAAACTGGGAGCGGGCCATCAAGAAGGGCACGGGCGAGCTGGAAGGGGTGACCTACGAGGAGGTGGTCTACGAAGGCTACGGCCCCGGGGGCGTGGCCGTGATGATCGAAGCCATGACCGACAACAAGAACCGCACAACGCCCGAGGTCCGCAGCTACTTCGCGAAGTTCGGCGGCGACCTGGGCGCCCAGGGTTCCGTGGCCTACCTCTTCAGCAAGGAAGGCCAGATCGTCGTGGAGCCCGAGATCTCCGAGGACAAGGTCATGGAGGTCGCCCTGGAGGCCGGCGCCGACGACGTGGCCAACGAGGGCGAGGCCTGGGTCATCAAGACCAGCCCCGAGGCCTACCAGACGGTGAAGGATGCCGTGGACGCCGCCAAGCTCCCCGTCATCGAGGCCAAGCTCATCATGGCCCCCAGCACCAGCACGGCCCTCGAGGGCTCCAAGCTCACCAGCTTCCTCAAACTGGTGGACATGCTCGAGGACAACGACGACGTGCAGAACGTGTGGCACAACGCGGACTACGAGGAGCCCGAAGACTAGGTTTCCCCGACGCCCTTCGGGCGGACGCTGAGCGGCCGGGATTCCCCGGCCGCACGCGTCTCTGGCGGCCCCCGATCGGACGACGCCCCGCGTCGGCCTCCCACTCGCACGCTCCACATGCTCGCGGAGGGGGGCCCCCCTGAGCGGCCGGGATTCCCCGGCCGCACGCGTCCCTGGCGGCCCCCGATCGGACGACGCCTCGCGTCGGCC
>DAIDKC010000243.1 GCA_027451045.1 Holophagaceae bacterium
TCCGGGAGGGGGGGGGCGGCGCGCCAGGCGTCCCCTTCCGGGAAGAGGATCCAGGCTCCCGCCCGGAAGATCCGGGCGATGTGCTCCGCGGTGACGTCGGCGACCTCCTCGGGGGTGCGGCTGCGGGCCAGGGCCCGTCCCAGCAGGTAGAGGGAGGCGGTGTGGGCCTCGCGGCGCGCCATCTCGCCGGCCTGCTGCCGGAGCCGGCGCAGCAGGCCCATGACGAGCTGGGCCGCCAGCAGCATGGCCAGGACGAAGAGGAGGCTGGGCCAGTGCCCCTCGGTGCGGGCGAAGCGGGGGGTCTCCAGCAGGAGGTCGTAGAGCAGGGCCCCAAGCGCGGAGGCCAGCACCCCCATGGCCTGGCCCCAGCGGTGGGCGATGAAGGCCACGCCCAGCAGGTACACCGGGAGCACGACCGGGAGGTTGCCTTCCCGCGGCACGAGCCAGGCCAGGCCCGTGCAGGCGGCCAGGACCAGGAGGGTGCCCGCGGCGGCGACGGCAGGGGCATCCCGACGCCCCGGACCGGTGGCCTCCAGGGGATCGTCCAGGACCACGAGCTCGGCCCCCAGGCCCCGCCTCAGCAGTTCGTCGGCCGTGGAATGCCCCAGGCGGCCCCAGGGCCAGCGGTCGCGCGACCGGCCGAGGACCAGGGCCTGGGCCCGGGTGGCTCGGGCCAGCCCCGCGAGGCCCTGGGCCAGGGTCGGGGCGCGGACCGTGCGGAGGTCCGCCCCGAGGCGCTGGGCCTCCTGCATCCAGACCTGGGCCTGCTCCTCGTCCTTGGTCGCCGTGGTCGCCACGTGGACGGCCACCCATGGGACCCCGCGCTCCCGGGCCAGGCGGGCGGCGGCCTGGATGAGGCGGAGCGCGCGGGCCTCGGCACCGAGGGCCACGAGGATGGGGCGGGCGGAGGCATCCATGGGCGCTCCAGGGTACCCAGGGCGGCGACATAAAAAGGACGTAAAAAGCGCCGCAGGGCTGCCTCCTGGCCCGCCCTTCCCGCACATACTGCCCGCGTCCGATTTCAGGACGAGGAGGTTGTCTTCATGAACCCCGTGCCGATCGCGCCCGTCCCGATGCCCATCAATGTGGGCAACACGGCCTTCATGCTGCTGTGCGCCAGCCTCGTCATGCTCATGACGCCGGGCCTGGCCTTCTTCTACGGCGGCCTGGTGGGGCGGAAGAACGTGCTCACCATCATGACCCAGAGCTTCGTCTCCCTCGGCTGGACCACGGTGCTGTGGTTCGCCTTCGGCTACTCCATGTGCTTCTCCCCCCACAGCTGGCACGGCATCGTGGGGGATCCCACGACCTACGCCTTCCTGCGGGGCATCACCCTCCAGACGATGTTCCACGGCAACAACGCGGGCATCCCCCTGATGGTGCATGTCGCCTACCAGATGATGTTCGCCATCATCACCCCGGCGCTCATCACCGGCGCCTTCGCCAACCGAGTGACCTTCAAGGCCTACTTCCTGTTCCTCACGGGCTGGCTGATCTTCGTCTACTTCCCCTTCGTGCACATGGTCTGGAGCCCCGAGGGGATCCTGAACCGCTGGGGCGTGCTGGACTTCGCCGGCGGCATCGTCGTGCACAACACCGCCGGCCTCGCGGCCCTGGCCTCCATCCTCTATGTCGGCCGCCGCAAGGTGGTGGAGAACATCCCCCACAACGTGCCTCTCATCGCCCTGGGCACCGGCCTCCTGTGGTTCGGCTGGTACGGCTTCAATGCGGGCTCCGAGCTCCGGGTGGATTCCATCACCGCATCCGCCTTCCTCAACACCGACATCGCCGCCTCCTTCGCCGCCGCCACCTGGCTTCTGGTGGAGTGGACCAACGCCCGCCAGCCGAAGTTCGTGGGCCTGCTCACAGGCGCCGTGGCCGGGCTTGCCACCATCACGCCGGCGGCGGGCTACGTCTCCCTCGGCACCGCGGCCCTCATCGGGATCCTGGCGGGCGTGATCTGCTACTACGCCGTGGCCCTGAAGAACAGGCTGGGCTGGGACGATGCCTTGGACGTCTGGGGCGTGCACGGCGTGGGCGGGTTCATCGGGGTGATCTTCCTGGGCATCTTCGCTTCCAAGGCCTGGAATCCCGCGGGAGCTGACGGCCTGCTGATGGGCAACGTGGCCTTCTTCGGCAAGGAGTGCGCGGCCGTGGCCATCTCCTCCGTGTGGGCCTTCTCCTTCACCTACGGGATGCTCTGGATGATCGACCGCATCACGCCCGTCCGCGTGGATCCGGCCATCGAGGAGCGAGGCCTCGACGCGGAACTCCACGGCGAGGAGGCCTATCCCCAGGGGCTGTGAGGCCCCGGGACCCGCCCTGCCTCGGCCCCTCGCTAGGGTGGACCGGACCGAGGCCGGGAGGGAGGTCCGCAGCGGGACAGGGGGAAGGCGCCGAGGGTGGCCCCGCTCTTAGCGCCTTCCTAATGCCTGGGTGCCATTTCCCCACGCCTTCTTAACGCAGGGGCCCAGGACACTGCCCGGAGGCCTGGACGGCCGCTTGGAGGCCTCATGCGACATCTCATCTTGACGGGGCTGGCTACGGGGCTGACCCTCATGGCCCGGGCCGCCGGCTCCCCTCCGCCCGATGCCTCCAGGCCTCTGGAGGCCCCGGCGGTGGCGCCCGGGAAGGCCGAGCCCTTCGCGTTTGCCGATTTCACCTGGATGAACGGGAATCCGAGAACGAAGGACTCCATCCTGGATTCCAGGTACTTCACCGGCGAGTTCCGGGCGGACATCAATACCGTCTACGACTTCAACCATCCGCAGGACCACACCCTCGTGGGGTCCAGCGAACTGGGACGCACCGACGAGGTGCAGGTCCAGCAGCTCGGAATCGGGGGCGACTTCCACTGGGATCATGTCCGGGGGCGGATCATGACCCAGTTCGGGATGTATTCCACGATGACGCCCAGGAACGATGCCAGCCCCACCCGGGGCCAGTGGCAGACCGACAACGCCTACCGCTACGTCTCGGAGGCCTACGGGGGCTACCACTGGGATGCCCTTCACGGGATCAACCTGGACGCCGGCATCTTCATGTCCTACATCGGGCTCTTCAGCTACTACAACTTCGACAACTGGGCCTACCAGCCCTCGTACGTGTCGTCGAACACGCCCTGGTTCTTCAACGGCCTGCGGCTCCAGATGTTCCCCACGGAGAAGCTGAAGGTGGAGGTCTGGCTCACGAACGGGTGGCAGTCCTACAACATGTCCAACAACACGCCGGGGATCGGGGCCTCGGTGACGTACCGGCCCACGGGCGACTGGTGCTTCATCTCCAACAACTACCTGCTGGGCGCCGACACCCTCGGCAATCAGAAGCGCACCCGCCGCCACACGGACAACAGCGTCGAGTGGAAGTACTGGGAGCACCCCGACAGCCGCGTGACCCGCATGGCCGCGACCTTCACCTTCGACCTGGGCGACGAGCAGGGCGGGGGCGTGAGCCGCTCCGGCACCCCCACCGAGCCGAAGCAGTATTTTGCGGGCTGGATGCTCTACAACCGGTTCTGGTTCGGTGAACGCCACGCCGTCACCCTGGGCGGAGGCGCCATCACCAACCCGGGCCGCTACCTCGTGCTCATGCCCCCCATCAACGGGGCCACGGCGGCCTCGGGCACCCCCTACTTCACGGAGAATCCCGGCGACCCCTTCCACGCCTGGGACTGGTCGGCCACCTACGACTACATGCCCAGCGAGTTCCTCACCATGCGGGCGGAGTTCAACCGGCGCGGCGCAAACGTGCCCTATTTCGCGGGCCCCGGGGGCGTGACGCCGCCCGGAGGGAACCAGGGCGCGCCCGGCTCCCTCGTCCCAGGTTGGGCGCCGGACCTGCGGAAGACCGAGAGCCGGATCACCCTGGCCATGCTCGTGAAGTTCTGAACCCGGGGCCCGGGGGCTGCGGGCGGCCTGGAAGATCCAGAGACGGCTGTGAAGACAGCTGGGGGGGCGGGTCCGCCATGCTAAATTTTGGCTCCGGACCCATCCGGCGCGAGGAGTGACCCGTGGCCGACGCCTCCCCCCAGACCGCCCTCGACCCGCTCACCCGCGATCAGCGGGTGGCGCTGTACCGGACGATCTACGCCGGCCGGAGGATTGACGACAAGGAGATCACCGGGAAGCGCCAGAACAAGGTGTTCTTCCAGATCAACGGCGTGGGCCACGAGGCGATCCAGGCCGCCGCGGCCCTGGTCCTGCGCCCCGGCCACGACTGGTTCTTCCTCTACTACCGCGACCGGGCCCTGGCCTATGGCCTGGGCTACACCGCGAAGGACATGTTCCTGGGCTCCGTGGGTGCCGCGGCCGATCCCGCCAGCGGCGGCCGACAGATGCCCAGCCACTGGGGGCACCAGGCGCTCAACATCTTCAGCACCTCCAGTCCCACCGGCAGCCAATTCCTGCAGGCGGTGGGGGCCGCCGAGGCCATCCTCCGGGCGGAACAGGGGGGGCTCCAGGAGCGCCTGGGGATCCGCGGGGACGAGGTGGTACTGGCCACCACCGGCGACGGCACCTGCAGCGAGGGCGAGTTCTGGGAGGCCGTGAGCAACGCCGTGAACCTGAAGGTGCCCGTGGTCTTCCTGGTGGAGGACAACGGCTACGCCATCAGTGTGCCCAGCGAGGTGCAGTACCCCGGCGGCGACGTGGCGGCCCTGCTGAAGGGCTACGAGGCCCACGGCCTGCTGATCCTGGACGACGTGGACGGTTGCGATCCTGAGGCCAGCTATCTGGCCATGAAGGCCGCGGTGGACCATGCCCGCGCCCGCAGGGGTCCGGCCCTGGTGCGGGCCCGGGTCATCCGGCCCTACAGCCACTCGCTGTCGGACGACGAGCAGCTCTACAAGCCCAAGGCCCAGCGGGAGGCCGAGGCCCAGCGGGACCCGGTCCGCACCTACGCCGGGCGGCTGCTGGCCGAGGGCGATCTCACCGAGGCCCAGCTCCAGGCCCTCAAGGACGAGGTCCAGGCCGAGATTGATGCCGCCTGGGCCGAGGCTGAGGCCGCGGCCCTGCCCGAGGGCGGGAGCTTCTACCGCCACCTCTACAGCGAGGCGGTGGATCCCACCTCGTCCGCCTTTGACACCGAGCACCAGGCCGGGGACCAGGCCGTGGGTGCCAAGACCATGATTGACCTCCTCAACGCCACGCTGAAGCAGGAGATGGCCCGCGATCCGCGCATCCTCGTCTTCGGCGAGGACGTGGCGGATGCCAGCCGCGCCGAGGTGCTGGCGGAGGTGAAGGGCAAGGGCGGCGTCTTCAAGGCCACCCACGGCCTCCAGAAGCAGTTCGGCAGTCACCGGGTGTACAACTCGCCCCTGGCGGAGGCCACCATCGTGGGCCGGGCTATCGGCCTCGCCGCCCGGGGCTTCAAGCCGGTGGTCGAGGTGCAGTTCTTCGACTACATCTGGCCCGCCATGCAGCAGCTCCGCGACGAACTGGCCACCCTCCGCTGGCGCTCCCACGGGTCCTTCTCCGCGCCCGTGGTGGTGCGGGTACCCATCGCCGGCTACCTCATGGGTGGGGCCACGTACCACAGCCAGTGCGGCGAGAGCACCTTCACCCACATCCCCGGCCTGCGCGTCCTCTGCCCCAGTACGGCGCTGGATGCCGCCGGCCTCCTGCGCACGGCCATCCGCTGCGAGGACCCGATGCTCTTCCTCGAGCCCAAGCACCTCTACCGGCAGACCCACAACAAGGGCAACGATCCCGGCCCGGACTTCATGATCCCCTTCGGCAAGGCCCGGATGGTGCGGGAGGGCCGCGACCTTTCCGTCGTGACCTTCGGCAACACCGTGCACCGCGCCGTGCAGGCCGCGCGCGAGGCGGAGAAGGAGGGCATCTCGGTGGAGATCCTCGACCTTCGCAGCCTGAACCCCTACGACTGGGCGGCCATCTCCGCATCCGTGAAGAAGACCCACCGGGTGATCGTGGCCCACGAGGACACCCTGAGCTGGGGCTACGGGGCCGAGCTCGCCGCCCGCATCGCGGACGAGCTGTTCTTCCACCTGGACGCTCCGGTGCGCCGGGTGGCGGCCAAGGACACCTGGGTGGCCTACCAGCCGGCCCTCGAGGACGAGATCCTGCCTCAGCCCAAGGATTTCCTGGAGGCCTACAGGAAGTTGATGCAGATCTGAAGGCTGCCGATGAGGGGGGAACCCCAACCCCCTTCCCCGGAGGCCTTCCCATGCGCACCCTTCCCATCGTCCTGGCCTTGTGCGGCACCGCCGCCTTCGCCCAGCTGGCCCGATCCTCGGATCCGCAGCCTCCCGCCCGCTCCTTCACCTTCGGGCTCCAGTCCTACGGGCCCACCCTGTCGGGGCACTTCTCGGGCATCCAGGACGGCCAGCCCATCTCCCTGGACCTGGATTCGGACCTGGGCCTGGCCAAGGACACCACCTCTGTCGGCGGCTTCCTGGACTACCAGGGCCCGCGCTTCGCCTTCCAGGTCTCCAGCGCCAGCAACGAGTACCGCGGGGACCAGGTCCTGAACCGGAACATCACCCTGAACGGCACCACCTATGCCGCCAGCGACCGGGTCTTCTCCCACGTCAAGCTCTCCAGCGTGGATGGGACCTGGACCATCAAGCTCGTCCGCAACCAGACCGCCTTCCTGGGGCTGGACCTGGGGGTGCAGGTCTGGAAGATTGACCTCGACATCCACGACCTGCCCCCGGCACCAGCGACCTCCAGCTATGCCAGCACCTCCGTCACCGCACCCATCCCCCAGTTCGGCCTGTCGGCGGGCGTGAAGGCCTTCGGGGATCGCCTGGAGGCCAAGGCCTACTACCACTACCTCGGCTACAAGTCGGCCACCTACACCCGCCCCGGCGTGGATGTCCGCTTCTTCCCGGTGCCCTGGCTCGGGCTGCGCGCCTTCTACGACGGCGGGACCTTCGACGTGCCCCAGGGCTCCGTGAAGAACGACCTGGAGTTCAGGCTGGACCGCAAGGGCGGGGGCTTCGGCGTGGTCATCCGCTTCTGAAAAAAAAACTTCCCACCGTTGCGATCCTGTCATCCTGATCCCCGTGGCCTGCGAAGGGCAGGTACCACGTACCCGCTTTGGCGGCCTGGTCTGGGGGGCGCCATCGCATCAGCATCACCAGACGCATGCAGGAAACGATCATGGCCCAAGGCACCGTCAAGTGGTTCAACGCCGAGAAGGGGTACGGTTTCATCACCCCCGACGAAGGCGGATCTGATCTCTTTGTCCACCACACCGCCATCCAGGGCGGCGGCTTCCGCACCCTGAACGAGAACCAGCGCGTCAGCTTCGACGTGGCCCAGGGCCAGAAGGGCCCCCAGGCCACCAACGTCGTCAAGCTCTAGGTCCTCTCGGGGCATCAGAAAAAGGCGGCCGGAAGGCCGCCTTTTTCGTGGTCCGGTCCCGGGCTCTAGTGGTGCCCGTGGTCTTCAACCGGGGCGGGCTTGCCCATGTACTCCGGCTTCCGGCCCAGGAGGATCACCCAGAGGCCGAAGAGGGCCAGAAGGACCAGGCCGATGAGGAAGAGGGCGGGACGGGCCGCGGCCAGGGCGCCCGAGGCGAAGCCGCCCAGCCCGAGCAGGGCGGCGAGGGCGGCGTAGGCCATCAGGAGGCCGCCCAGGCCCCGGCTGGTCTGGGGATCCTGGGTCACTTCCGGGGGCAGGGTGCCGAGGGGCGTGCGTGTCTCCGCGGACAGGTGCAGGCCCTGGAAGAGCAGGATGGCGCAGAGCAGGAAGTAGAAGAGCAGGAAGAGCATGGGCATCCTCACCCCCATGTCCTACCACGATTCGCCGCGCCCCGGGCGGAATTCAGGCCGGGGGTCACAACGCTACCGCGGGCCCACCAGGAGGTGTCCCCCCAGGATTTCGGCCTCTTCGTGCCGGAGCCAGCGGCGCTCCTTCCGGAGCGCCCGGAGGTAGACGCCCTCGAAAACCAGAGCACCCACCAGGGCAAGACCACCCAGCCCGGCGGTCGCGGGGACGGCGATCTCCCGGTGGGCCAGTCCGGGGGGCAGCAGGAGCGCGCCGAGGACCAGGACCCCCCCCGCCACGGCGGCCCTCAGGGCGCGGGTGCGCCAGGGGTGCAGTTCTTTCCGGACCACGGCCCGGTGGAGGTCGTGGAGGAAGTCAATCTGCTCCTCCGGATTGGGCACCCCCCGGGCCGCTTCCATCTCCAGCTTGTGGAGGCTCAGGGTCAGCTCTCCCGAGGCATCGTCGAGGCGGGCCACGCGGCTCTGGAGGTTCATGGGGGGTCTCCTTTCGGGTACGGGGCCGGACGGCCTCGGGGGCACGGCGGGGCTCCAGGGCGGCCTGGGCACGGCCTCGATCCGGACTGCTCCACACCGCCGGTTGCTGGAGGAACCTGTCGCCCGGCGGATCGCCTTCGGACGGGACGGTACCGGGGAACCGAGACCCCCCTCGCGCTGCCCCCGCTCCTCCCGCGATTCGGCCATGGCCATCCCGGATCCCCCTTCCGAATCTAGGGGTTGGATGAAGACCGTCAAGTCGTCTTTCGGCACATCTCCGGGCCATGGGGCTCGTCTTGCCTCAATCAAACGATTGATTAAAATGAGGGCATCGCACGAGGTCCCCATGCTCGCTCCGGGCAAGCCCGCCACGGCCAGCCGGCACCGTCTCATCGAGGCCGCCATCCTCGCCTTCGCGGAGAAGGGCTACGACGGGGCCGGCATCCGGGAGATCGCCCGGAGGGCCCGGGCCAACTCGGCCCTGGTCGCCTACCACTTCGGCGGCAAGGAGGGCCTCTACCGCGAGGCACTCCGGGCCATCTTCACCCGCAGGCCCTCGCCGGTGGCTGGGCTGAAGGAGCCCCCGGCCCTGGACACGCCGGGGGCCCGGGCAGCCGCCCTCGCGGGGCTCAAGGCCTACATCCGGGCCTTCCTGGAGGAACTCCTGGCCTGTGGGGGAGGGGATCCCGTGGACGAGGCCGCCATGGTGCTCATGGCCCGTGAGATGCAGGCGCCCCAGCCCGCCTCCGCCTCGATCCTCCTGGAGCATGTCAGGCCCTACGTCGCCTTCCTGATGGCCTGTCTCCAGCGCCTGCGGCCCGACCTGGACGACGAGGCCCGGTTCGCCATGGGCGTGAGCATCCAGGGGCAGGTGCTCCACTTCCGCAACTCCCTCGGCATCCAGCGCCTCATCCGGGGCAATCCGGCCTACCCGGAGGACCTGGAGCGGATCATCCAGCACTTCACCGATTTCAGCCTGAGGGGACTCGGGATCCCCGAGGCCTTCCCGCAGCCGAGGCCCTGATGTTCCCCTTCGCTCCCCCTGTCCTCCAGGCTCCCGCGGCCCCCACCGCGCCCTTGACCCTGGACCTGGCTCAGGCCCTGGCCCGGGCCCGGGCCGAGAACCCCCAGATCCGGGCCGCCGGGGCCCGGGTGAAGGAGCGGGAGGGGCTGATCACCGCCACGCGGGCCGATGCGCTGCCCCAGCTCACCCTCACGGGCGACTTCACCCGGGCGCGGGACGTGTCGCTGCTCAACAGCAGCTTCGGGGACTTCGCGGGCAGCTTCGGCTTCACGCCGGGGGATCTGGTGGGGGCGCGGAACGTCTGGACCACCCAGGCCACCCTGACCCAGCCGCTCTTCTACTGGGGGAAGCTGGGCACCGCCATCCGGGTGGCCCGCATGGGTGAGCAGGAGGCGCGGTTCGCCAGGTCCACGGCGGATCTGGACGTGCTGCATGGCGTGGCCCAGGCCTACCTGGCGGTGCTGGGGGCGCAGGCGGACCTGGCCGTGGTGGAGGTCCGCCGGCAGGCCGCGGAGACCTTCCTGGCGGATGTGCAGGCCAAGCTGGACGCCCAGGCGGCCACGGAGCTGGACCTGCTCCGAGCCCGCAGCGAGCTGCTGGCGGTGGCCCCGGAGGCCCTCCAGGACGAGGCCAACCTGGAGCGGGCGACGGAGATCCTGAATGGCATGCTGGGCCTGGAACCCACGACGCCGCTGGTCCTGGCCCCCCTGGGCAGGCCGGTGGTGGGGGCCCGCCCGGCCGGTGTCCAGCGCTCCGAGCTCGCCCAGCTCCGGCAGCAGGAGGCCATGCTCCGGGCGAACGACGCGATCCTCAAGGCGGACTTGCGCCCCAAGTTCGACCTCAGCGCGAGCTACGGGTACCAGGCAGGGCACACGGACCTGCTCTTCCGCGAGCCCTACGACGCATGGCGCGTGGATGTCACCATGCGCTTCCCGATCTTCGACGGGTTCCGCAGCGCCGGGAAGCGCGCCCAGAACGCCGCCCAGCTCGAGCAGGTGCGGGAGGCGCGGATTGACCAGGAACGGAGCATCGCCGTCGAGCGCAGCATGGCCGACCGGGAGCTGGCCAAGGCCGTGGCCCTGGAGAAGGCCGCCCGCGAATCCCAGGCCGCGGCCGCGGAGGCCCTGCGGGTGAGCCGGGAATCCTTCGACCAGGGTCTCGTCACCTCCCTGGACGTACTGCAGGCCGAGCGCGCCGCGCGGGAGGCCCGGAGCCAGTACCTCCACGCCCAGCTCGGCGTCTGGTCCGCCCTCTTCAAGCAGCGCCGCGCCCTGGGCCTGCCTCCGCTCTGACCGACGCCCCCGCCCGGAAAGGATGCCCCATGTCCCGCAAGCCCTTGTTCCTCGGCCTCGCCACGGTGCTCGTCATCGCGGGGGCGGCCACCTACCACCGGCGCCAGCGCGATGCGGAACTGGCCCGGCAGGCCCGGGTCAAGGCCGAGGGCCTCGTGCCCGTCACCCTCGTCACCGTCCAGCCGAGGCCTTTCCGGCCGGCGGTGCCCTTCACGGGCAGCCTCCTGGCCGTGAACCGCGCCAGCCTCCAGTCCGAGATCCCCGGGAGGGTCACCCGGGTGCTGGTGCACGAGGGGGACCCGGTGGCGGCCGGGGCGCTGCTGGCCACCCTCGACGAGGACGACTACCTGCTCGCCCTCCGCTCCGCCGAGGCCCAGGAGGCCCAGGCGAAGGCCCAGGCGCTCCAGGCGCAGCGGGACTACGACCGGGCGGTGATGCTGCTCCAGAAGCGCAGCATCACCCGCCAGGCGGAGCAGCAGGCCGAGACGGCCTGGCGCGCCGCTGGAGCGGCGGTCCAGGTGGCGGACAGCGGCCTGGGACTGGCCCGGCTCAGGCTCGGGAAGGCCCGCCTCACTGCACCCTTCGCGGGCCAGGTGGCCCGACGCTACGTCCAGCCAGGCGAAATGCTGGCGCCGGGACAGCCGGCCTTCGATGTGGTGGACAACCGCAGCCTGGAGATCCAGGCCGACCTGCCGGCGGAGGTGATGGCCCAGGTGGCGGTCGGGCAGAAGGCGATCTTCCGCACAGCGGGGGTGGACCATGCGGTGGAGGGGCGCGTGGCCCAGGTCGCGCCGGCCCTCAACCCCGACGGCCGGACCCTCCGGGTGCGCCTGGTGGTGCCGAACCCCGGCGGCGTGCTGAAGAGCGGCCTGTTCGTGGAGGGGATCATCCTGGGCGAGGGCGTCCAGGTGCGGCCCGCCCTGCCCGCCACGCTGGTCAAGGCCGAGGACCATGATGCGGATGTCTTCCTCGACGAGGGGGGCGTGGCCCGGCGGCGCAAGGTGCGCCTCGGCCCCGAGCAGGACGGCTTCCGCCCCGTGGACGGCCTGGAGGCCGGGGCCCAGGTGGTGGACAGCGGGAAGGACCTGGTGGGCGAGGGTACGCGGCTTCGGGTGGTCGCCGCCCCGGCCGGGAGGGAGTGAGCCATGTTCCTCTCCGACCTGTCCATCCGCCGGCCGGTCCTCACGGTCTGCATCATGCTCGCGCTGGTGGTGCTGGGGCTCTTCTCGGTGAGGAGCCTGGGCATTGACCTGTACCCGAACACCGACATCCCCCCCGTCACCGTCTCCGTGGTGTACCCCGGCGCCAGCCCCGAGTCCGTGAAGCAGGACGTGGTGAAGAAGATCGAGGAGGCGGTCAATCCCATCGAGGGCATCAAGGAGATCAGCTCCACCAGCCAGGAGGGTCTTGGCACCCTGGTGATCCAGTTCCACCTGGGCCGCGACGTGGACGCTGCCCTGAACGACGTGCGCACCCGGATCGGCCAGATCCGGCGGGAGCTCCCCGCGACCATCGAGGAGCCCGTCATCAGCAAGTTCGATCCCTCCCAGCTGCCGGTGCTCTCCCTGGTGCTCCTGCCGGACGCGCAGCACCAGGGCATGGGCAACCGGGAGCTGACGGGCATCGCCGAGGACTTCCTCAAGCGCCGCCTGGAGAACGTGCCCGGGGTCGGGAAGGTGGACGTGGTCGGCGGGAGCACCCGGGAGGTCGAGGTCCGGGTGGATCCCCGGAAGCTCGAGGCCCTTGGGCTGTCCCTCCAGTCCGTCAAGAACGCCCTGGCCAACGACACCCTGTCCGTCCCCAGCGGCAGCCTCCTCCAGGGGACCCGCGAGGTGTCGGTGAAGGTGGACGCCAAGGCCCGCTCCGTGGACGACTTCAAGCACGTCATCGTGGGCAACAAGGATGGCCGCCCCGTGGAACTCCAGGAGGTCGCCACCGTGGTGGACGGCGTCAAGGAGCAGCGGAGCCTCGCCCGGCTCGACGGCAAGGACGTGGTGGCCCTGGAGCTCCAGCGGCAGACCGGCGGCAACACCGTGGCCATGGTCGAGGCGGTGCGGAAGGCCCTGGAGCGGCTCCGGCCCGAGCTGTCGGAACAGGGCGTCCGGGTCGTCACCGCCAAGGACAACGCCCGGTTCATCACCCAGAGCGTGGACGACGTGAACCTGTCCATCTACCTGGGCGGGGCCCTCACGGTGCTCATCGTCTTCTTCTTCCTCAAGAGCTGGCGGTCCACCCTCATCACCAGCCTGACGCTCCCGGTGTCGGTGATCTCCACCTTCATCATCATGCGGGCCATGGATTTCAGCCTGAACGTGATGACGCTGATGGGCCTCAGCCTGGCCATCGGCATCCTCATTGACGACGCCATCGTGGTGCGCGAGAACATCACGCGGCACGCCGAGATGGGCAAGGACCACGTCACCGCCGCCCGGGAGGGCACGGCGGAGATCGGGCCGGCGGTGGTGGCGACCACCCTCTCCATCCTCGCGGTGTTCGTCCCCGTGGCGTTCATGGGCGGCATCGTGGGCAGGTTCTTCTTCCCCTTCGGCATCGTCGTGGCCTTCGCCGTGGCTGTGTCGCTGTTCGTGAGCTTCACGCTGGATCCCATGCTCAGCGCCGTCTGGCCGGATCCTGAGCACGAGAAGAGCGCCGACGGCCACGTCCACTACCGGGGCCGCAATCCCCTCATGCGGGGAGCCGAGGCCTTCAGCCGCGTGCTCGACCGCTGGGAGGAGCGCTACCAGGGGGCCATCGGATGGGCGCTGGACCACCGCTGGACCGTGCTGGGCATCGGCTTCGGCAGCTTCGTGCTGGCCCTGGGGCTCTCGGGCCTGCTCGGCAACAACTTCATGCCGGACTACGACCGGGGCGATCTCCAGGTGACCTTCAAGGCCGAACCGGGCTCCAGCCTGGCGGCGACCCGGGAGAAGGCTGCGGAGCTGGAGAAGGCCATCCGCGCCATCCCCGGCGTGAAGCTCACCTACACGACCCTCGGCACGGGTCTCAATGGCACCGTGGACGCCGGCGGGATCTACGTGAAGCTCGCGGACGGCCGGCGGCCTGACCAGGTGGTCATCCGGCGCGAGATCCGGGCGGCCTTCCGCTCGGTGCCCGGAGTGGATGCCGCGGTGGGCCCGGTGAGCGACTGGGGCATGGCCTACCCGATCATGGTGGCGGTGGAGGGCCCGGACCGCGACCAGGTGGTCCAGGCCGTCCCCCTGGTGAAGCGGGCGCTCCAGAGCGTGCCGGGGGCCGTGGACGTCACCACCAGCCTCGACAGCGGCAAGCCCGAGGTGCGCCTGGTGGTGGACCGCAAGGCGGCGTCCGACCTCGGCGTGAGCCCCTCCCTGGTGGCCTCGATGGTGCGCCCCCTCGTGGACGGCGAGAAGGTGGCCAAGTACGAGGATGCGAGCGGCGAGCAGCGGGACGTCCGCCTCCGCCTGGCGGATCCGGAGCGGCGGTTCGCCGCCCAGCTGGCCCAGATGACAGTGCCCAGCACCAAGGACCTGGGGGGAGGGAAGCATCCCCTCATCCGCCTGGACCAGGTGGCGCGGTTCCAGGAGGGCATCGCCCCCGCCAAGCTTCTGCGGCACGACCTCATGGACGAGGTGGAGGTGGATGCCAATTTCGAGGGCGCCACCCTCGGGGAGGTCAGCAACGGCGCCGCCGCCAATATCGCCCAGCTGAAGGCCAGCGGAAAGCTGCCGGAGGGCGTGCGGGTGGCGTTCCTCGGCCAGACCCGCGACAGCAAGGAGACGGCGGGCTACATGGGCCAGGCGCTGCTGCTGGCGGTGTGCTTCATCTACTTCGTGCTGGCCAGCCAGTTCGAGAGCTTCAAGATCCCGCTTGCCATCATGCTCAGCCTGCCGCTCTCCATGGTGGGCATGGTGCTCATGCTGCTCGTCACGGGCGACGCCATGTCCATGATGACGAGCATCGGCCAGATCCTCCTGATGGGCCTCGTGACCAAGAATGCCATCCTGCTGGTGGACCACGCCCTGCACCTGGAGCGGGAGGAGGGACTGCCCCGCCGCCAGGCGATCATCCGGGCGGGCATGGTCCGGCTTCGGCCCATCCTCATGACCAGCTTCGCCATGATCGGCGGCATGCTGCCCCTCTTCCTGGCCCTGGGCGCCGGTGCCCAGCTGCGGGCCCCCATGGCTCGGGCCGTGGTGGGGGGCATCATCACCTCCACCCTGCTCACGCTCATCGTCGTCCCGGTGTTCTTCGAGATCATCGAGGACCTGACCCTCGCGAAGGGCCGGGCCTGGCTCCGGCGGCACCTGGGCCGGCCGGATGCGGCTCCCCTTCCGGTTCCCGTGGAGGAGGCCCCCGATGCCTGAGATGGCTTTCCATGAGGTGGTGGCTTCGCGCCGCACCGTGCGTGACTTCCTGCCCGACCCGGTCCCGCTGGAGGTGCTGGACCGCTGCCTCGATGCGGCGCGGCGGGCGCCCAGCTCCAGCAACCTCCAGCCCTGGGAGTTCGTGGTGATCCGGACGCCCGGAGCCCGGCGGGTGGCCAACGCGATCTGCCTGGACCAGCTGCCGGCGAAGACGGCGCCGCTGCTGCTGGCGCTGGTCACCCACCGGGACACCTGGCGGCGCAACCGGGACGAGATCCTCCGCGTCTTCCAGAGCCGGGGGCCGATGCGGAAACGCCAGGAGGCCTACTACCGGAAGCTCATCCCGATGATCTACCGCATGGGCCCCTTCGGTCTCCTGGGGCCCCTGAAACGCGCCGCCAGCCGGCTGCTGTCCCTGTTCCGACCCACGCCGAACTTCATGTCCCGCTCGGACCTCCGCGTCATGGCCCACAAGAGCACGGCCCTGGCCGCCGCAACCTTCATGCTGGCACTGCGCGCCGAGGGCTACGACAGCTGCCCCATGGAGGGTTTCGATCCCTGGCGCGCCGCGAAGCTGCTGCACCTGCCCCGCGGCGCGGAGGTGAACCTGTTCCTCGCCGTGGGCAAGCGCAGCGAGAAGGGCGTGTGGTGGGACCGGATCCTCATGCCCCGGGAATGGACGGTGCGGGAGCTCTGATCCCAAGCCGGCCCATCCACCGGGAACGGGCCTCCCCGTCTAGCGGCCCTCCATCGTCCAGAGGCCCGCATAGAGGTGGTGCCCGGCCCAGTCGAGGCCGCCGGGGTGCTGCATGAGCGCTTCGGCGGCCGGGGCGTGCCGGCGGCACCAGCCCATGAGGGCGTTGGCGGCGGGGGCGTGGTGGATCATGAGGTCGTCGAGGTGCTCCCAGCGGGGATGGCGACTGGCGAAGACCCGAATGCCCTCATCCGGGTGGTGGATGGACCAGGTGACGAATGCATGGGATCGCGCGGGATGCCGGGCATCCCACTCGAAGAACTTCCTGGCGGCCGCGGGGTGACGCTTCACCCAGCGGCCCAGCTCGCGGGAGGCTTCGGGGTGGTTGTACTCCCAGGCCTCCAGCCCGCCAGGTTCCCGGACGCCTACGACCGCAGGCCGGGCGCAGGCCGTGGAGGCCACGCAGAGGAGGCCGCCGGAGAAGGCGATGAACAGCAGTGACGGGGGCTTCATGAGACGCTCCAGGCGGCAAGGGTGCTCCCGATCGTGGCCTGGAGATGGACCGCCCCGGAAGGTACAGATGGAGCAATGCCAGAGGGTACAGCCGTGCCTGCGGTTCTTCCCTGTCTGC
>DAIDKC010000244.1 GCA_027451045.1 Holophagaceae bacterium
TCGGCCTGCCGCTGCTGACCTTCATCGATACGCCCGGCGCCTACCCGGGCGTCAGCAGCGAGGAGCGCGGCCAGAGCGAGGCCATCGCGCGCAACCTGTTCGAGATGGCCACGCTGCGGGTGCCGATCGTCAGCGTGGTGATCGGCGAGGGCGGTTCGGGCGGTGCGCTGGCCATCGGCGTGTGCGACCGCCTGCTGATGCTGCAGTTCAGCACCTACTCCGTCATTTCGCCCGAGGGCTGCGCCTCCATCCTGTGGAAGGATGCCGCCCAGGCGCCCAGGGCCGCGGAGGCCCTCAAGCTGACAGCCCCCCATCTGCTGGAACTGGGCATCATTGACGGCATCGTGAAGGAGCCCCTCGGTGGCGCCCACGCCGATCCGGACGCCGCGGCCAGGGCCCTGAAGGATGCCATCGTGGAGGCCTTCTCCGAGCTGGCGGACCTCCCTGCCGAAGCCCTGGTGGAGGCCCGGTACCAGAAGTTCGCCCGCATGGGCAGCGTGGGGTGATGCCGCCCGTCCGCTGGCGCCTCCGCCGGCCGATCCCGGCGGGCCAGGCGCCCTGGATGACCCTGGCGGCTGCCTGGGATCTCGAAGCCCCCCTGGCCCGCATGGCCTGGCTGCGGGGGGCGGACCGGCCGGAGGATCTGGCCTGGCGCCTGGATCCCGGCTGGTCCCGCACCACGGATCCGCACCTCCTGTCCGGGATGGATGCCGCGGTCGCCCGGATCCGCCGTGCCATTGACGCCGGCGAGCGCATCGTGGTCTATGGCGACTACGACGTGGACGGCGTCACCGCCACGGCCCTGCTGGTGCGCGTGCTGGAGAAGCTGGGGGCCGACGCGACCTTCTTCATCCCCAACCGCTTCTCGGATGGCTACGGCCTCCACCTGGACTGCATCCAGGAACTGAAGGCCACCCGCGATCCGGCCCTGCTGATCTCCGTGGACTGCGGGGTCCGGAGCCTGGCGGAAGTGGCCGCCAGCACGGAGATGGGTCTGGACTGGATCGTCACGGACCACCATGCCCTGGGGGAGGCGCTCCCGCCGGCCTGCGCGGTGGTCCATCCCCGCCTCGGGGGCTACGGGAATCCCGATCTGGCGGGGGTGGGGGTCGCCTTCAAGCTGGCCCAGGCCCTCCTGGGGGCGGTGCCCGTTCCCGCCGGGCCCGATGCGGCCTTCCTGGACGGCCTCCTCAAGCTGGTGGCCCTCGGCACCGTGGCGGACATGGTGCCGCTGCACGGAGAAACGGCCCTGCTGGTGAAGCGCGGGCTCGCCTCCCTGGCGGGCCGCAACGCTCCGGGACTCGCGGCGCTGGTGCAGGCCGCCCGGAAGGAGGGCAGCCTCGGCGCCCTGGACATCGCCTTCGGAATCGCACCCAGGATCAACGCCGTGGGCCGCATGG
This sequence comes from Holophagaceae bacterium, assembly GCA_027451045.1. GTDB lineage: Bacteria > Acidobacteriota > Holophagae > Holophagales > Holophagaceae > Geothrix. The sequence continues at coordinate 1,401 of DAIDKC010000244.1, forward strand.
GGGGGGCGGAGGACGCGGTCCGCCTCCTGCTCACCCGGGATCCCGCCGAGGCGGCCACCCTCATGGCCCGGGTGGAGCTGATGAACCAGGAACGCAGGCGCATCCAGCGGGAGCTCTCCAGGCGCCTGGATCCGCCCGGAGCGGATCCCTTCGATCTCGCGGTGGATCCCGAGGCCCACAAGGGGGTGATCGGGATCGTGGCGGGCCAGCGGATGCGGGCCAGCGGCCGGCCGGCAGGTGTATGCATGGTGCTGGACGGGATTGCCCACGGCAGCCTGCGGGCGCCGGAGGGCTACGATCTGGACGAGCTGCTGGGTCTGGCGCGTCCCTTCCTGCTGGGGGGCGGGGGCCACCGGGCCGCGGCGGGCCTGAGCTTCGAAGCCGCCCGGCTGCCCTTCGTACGGCAGGCCCTCCAGCGGGGGGCCGCCCGCCAGGCCCTCGCCCTCGGGCCGACGGCACTGCCCGTGGATGGTCTGCCCGAGGACCTGCCGGCGCCCGGCGGGCTGGAGCGCCTGGAACCCTTCGGCCAGGCCTTCCCGTGGCCCGCCGTCCGCCTCCAGGGGCGCCTCGGGGCCGGTCCCGAGGTGTTCGGGGAGGGGCATTGGCGCCTGCGCCTCGAAGGCATCTCCGCCTCCATCGCCTGGTTCGACGACGGGGGCCGCCCGGAGCGGCTCGAACCGGGCCTGCCCCTCCACCTCGCCGCGGGCCCCCAGGACAGCCTGCGCTGGGGCCGGTCCTGGCGGGTGGAGGCCCTGCTGGCCGAGGATGTCCCGTGAGGCTGCCGGTACTGCCCGCGGCCCGGCATCCCCTGTGGCGGATCCTCGGAGCCACCGTGCTTGCCTGCGTAGCCGGCTTCACGACCTACTACATGCTCGCGAGCCCCCGGCGCCTTGCCGGAGGGGAAGCCGGCGCCGACGGCGATCTTTTCGGGGAGCGGACCCGAGGCACCCTCGGTACCCTCACCGAGCAGCTCGGCCCCAACCGGATGGTCCTCGACTACAAGGCCATCGCGGGCACCGAGGACGACCTGCACCTCGAATCCGTGACGGGGCACATGCAGGATGCCGGGGGGCAGTGGCGGATGGTCTCCCCGAGGGCGGACCGGCGGCAGGGCGTCTGGACCCTCAGGGCGCCCGTGGACCTGGAGGTGGATCAGCCCGGGACGACCCTGGTCCTTGGACGCGGCCGCATGGAGGGCGACGCGCCCGCGCTCCAGTGGACCGGAGGGGCGTGGCTGGGGCTCGTCCCCCTGCACTGGGAGACGTTCCAGGGGCCTGACCAGGGCATCTGGGACCTGCCCGCAGGCTGGCGGCGGCGGCCGGACGGCCGCATCCAGGTGGACCGCGGCCCGGTCGTCTGGCAGGCTCCGGCGACGGGCCGCGCCCCCGCCACC
>DAIDKC010000245.1 GCA_027451045.1 Holophagaceae bacterium
TTGCCGATGGCGAGGGTGCCCACAGGGATGCCCGCGGGCATCTGCACGATGGAGAGCAGGGAGTCCATCCCGCTGAGGGCCTTGCTCTGCACGGGCACCCCCAGGACGGGCAGGGGCGTCTTGGCCGCCGCCATCCCCGGCAGGTGGGCTGCCCCCCCGGCTCCGGCGATGATGACGCGGAGGCCCCGGCCCTCGGCCTTCTCGCAGTACTGGAAGAGCTTGTCCGGCGTTCGGTGGGCGCTCACCACCTCGGCCTCGAAGGGGATGCCCAATTCCCGCAAGGTCTCCGCCGCGTGCTCCATCGTTTCCCAGTCGGAGCGGCTGCCCATGATGAGGCCCACAAGCGGGTGGTCAGGCATGTGTCACCTCCGGGATGGACGGATCGCCGGGGCCCGGCATGAGGGGCCTGGTGACCCGAGGCCCCCTTGAAGCATATCCTCCATGGGGCCGGAGCCGTCCAGCGGGGAAAGGAGGGAGAGACTCATGACGGGCGCGACGGTCTCCGATCCGTAGGTCAACCCCGACCCCCAAGGAGGCAGCATGAGTTCCCATCCAGGTTTCCCCGGCTCGACCCTCTTCTTCGACGGGCTTCCCGATGCGGTGGTGGTCCACCAGCTCCTGATCAACGGGGGCGTGGTCAGCATTGACCAGTGGCACAGCCCCAGCCTCTTCTCGGTCGGGGCGGGCAAGGGGGATTTCCCGCCCTTCATCATTGACAAGGTCCTGATGCCGATGCACGCCAAAGGCCGGATCCTGGCCTGGGTGGCCGATTTCAGCAGTGCCCGGAACGGCGCCGTCTACCAGCAGGACACCCTGGACAAGATCCACCACGTGGTGTTTCCGGCGTTTGCCAAGTACGTGAAGCACTTCATCGTGGTGTATCCCGTGACCTCCCTGAAGACCATGCTCTGGAAGCAGGTGGACGGCTTCCGGACCGGGCTGGAGAAGGCCGGGATCACGCCGCATTTCGCCAACAGCCCGGAGGAGGCCATGGGGATCCTCCAGAGCCTGAGATGAGCCCGGCCCGCCCGGGCGCCACCGGGGCCCCCGATGGCCCATGATGGCTCCATGGCGGATGTGGTCGTGGTGGGAGGAGGGGCGGCGGGCCTGGTGGCCGCCTGGCGGGCGGCATCGCTGGGGCACACGGTGGCGCTGCTGGAGGCCAACGGCCGGCCGGGCGCCAAGCTCCGCATCAGCGGCGGAGGGAAGTGCAACCTCACTCACGACGGGACGCCCCAGGCCCTGCTGGGGGCCTTCCCCCGGGACCAGGCCCGGTTCCTGCGCCACGCCCTCCACGCCTTCGGGCCCCGGGCGATCCGGGAACTCCTGCACGGTGAAGGCGTCGAGACCTACGTGCGGGACAACGGCCGGGTGTTTCCCCTGGACCGCCCCGGCAGTGCCGTCGCGGTGGTGGAATCCCTGGAGGCCCTGGTGCGGCGGGCGGGCGTGGAGGTACGGACCTCCGCCCGGGTGACCGGGATCGTGGGGGAGGCGCCGAGGGTCCTGGCCCTCCGGCTGGACGGTGCGCCCCTTCCCGTGGGGAGCCTGATCCTTGCCACCGGCGGGGCGAGTTATCCCGAGACGGGCACCCGGGGGGAGGTCCTGGAGTGGCTCCGTGATCTGGGCGTGCCGGTCCGGCCCTGGTTTCCGGCCCTGGCTCCCATTCCCCTGGAGCATCCGCGCCCCGCCTGGGAAGGGGTGGCACTGCGCTCGGGGGTGCTCAGGCTCACGGCGGGGCGGGGTGGACGCCGTCTCGCGGCCTTCGCCGGGGACCGCCTGTTCACCAGGACCGGGCTGAGCGGTCCCGCAGCCCTGGAGTTGAGCCAGGCCGTGGAAGGCGCCCGGCGGAACGGGGCCGCCTGGCTGGAGTACGCTTCCGAGGATGCGCTGCCCGAAGCGGTGGATGCCCGCCTCCTGGCGGAGGCCAGGACGGCTCCCCGCCTGATGGCCGCAACCTGGCTCGCGCGCTACCTGCCGGAGCGCATGGTGGATCCCCTGCTGGCGGAGGCAGGGATTGCACCCGGGACGCGCCTGATGGCCCTTGCACGGGACGCCCGGAAGGGGCTGGTGGCCCTCGTCACCGCCCTTCCCCTGGGGGCCCCGAGGTCGGTTCCCCTGGCCCGGGGCGAGGTGGCGGCCGGGGGGGTGGCCCTGGAGGCCGTGGATCCGCGCACCATGGCGGTGAAGGGATGGGAGAACCTCCGCGTCTGCGGAGAACTCCTGGATCTCGACGGCCCCGTCGGCGGCTACAACCTCCAGGCGGCCTTCAGCACGGGCTATGTGGCGGGCAGTCTCGCCTGAAGCCTTCAGATCCGTGCCGCCAGATCCACCACCAGGTCGCACAGGCGCGCCGCGTAGCCGGTCTCGTTGTCGTGCCAGCCGAAGAGCTTCACGAAGCGGCTCCCCAGGGCCTGGGTCAGGTCCAGGTCCATGAGCACGCTCTCGTCGCGGCCCGTGAAGTCCCGGCTGACGAGATCGGGCTCCGCGAGGCCCACGATCCCGGCCCAGCGGTCCGCCGCGGCCTCCTGGAAGACGGCCTTCAGGCCGGGAATGGATGCCTCGCGGCGGAGGGTCGCGACCAGGTCCACCAGATTGACGTTGAGGGTCGGAACGCGGATGGCCACGCCGCCGAATCCTTCAGACAGCGAAGGCATGGCCCGGCGCAGGGCCCCGAAGGCGCTGGAGGTGGTGGGGATGATGCCCGCGAACGCGGCCCGGGCCCGCCTGAGGTCGGGATGGGGGGCGTCCACCAGCCGCTGGTCGTTGGTGGCGACGTGGACGGTGCTCATGCCCGCGTGTTCGATCCCGAAGGCCTCGTCGAGGATGGCGAGCATCGGCGCGGTGGCATGAGCCGTGCAGCTGGCGTTGGAGATGACGCGGTGGCGCCCGGGATCGAGCCCGGCGCCGTTCACGGGAGCGATCACGGTGTAGTCCGCATCGGGGCTGGGAGCACTGATGACCACGTGGGACACGCTCCCCTTCATGTGGCGGGCGGCGGCCGCACGCCGGGTGAAACGTCCGCTGGCCTCCACCACCAGTCTCGCGCAGGACGGGAAGGGGATGTCCGCCGGGTCGGCCGCGTGGAAGAGGGGCAGCTTCCGGCCTCCGACGACCACGAAGTCCTGCCCGTCCTCCTGGAGCCCCGATACGCCGACCCCCGGGCCTCCATGGATGGAATCGTGGCGGAGGAGATGCACGACCTGCGCCAGGGGCGCCGGATCATTGAGGGCGCAGAGCAGGTCCGGATGCAGGGCCGCGAGGCGGCGGACAGCCAGGCGGCCGATGCGGCCGAGGCCGCTGAGGGCGATGCGGGTCATGGTTCGAGACGCTCCAGGACGTGGATGCACAGGTCCTTCAGGCGGGCGGCGTAGCCGCACTCGGGGTCGTACCAGGCGAAGACCTTGACCATCCGGGGACCGAGCGCCTTGGTGAGGAAGGGATCGTACAGCGCACTGGCCGTCCGGCCTACGAGATCCGCTCCCACCAGCTCGGCCTGGAGCACCTCCAGGTAGGGGGCCAGGGGACCCGCGCCGGCCTCGCGCCGGAAGGCGCGGTCCACCGCCTCGAGGGGGGCGTCGGCGCGCAGGGTGGCCGTGAGGTCGAGGAGCCCCATGGACTGCGCGGGAACCCGGACGGCCAGGCCCTCCAGCCGCCCTTCCAGCCGGGGCAGGGCGTGGGCCAGGGCCCGGGGGGCCACCGTCC
>DAIDKC010000246.1 GCA_027451045.1 Holophagaceae bacterium
CAAGACCGGCCGCGTCGTGGCCCTCACCAAGATGCTGGCCACGAAGCTCTCCAAGGATGACGCCCACATCGAGCGCGCCCTGGAGGCCGCCCGCATGGCCAAGTGCGACCTGCGCACGCTGATGGTGGGGGAGTTCCCCGAACTGCAGGGCGTCATGGGCGGCGAGTACCTCCGGCACGAGCGCGCCCACGAGGAGGTCTGGAAGGCGGTGAAGGAGCACTATCGCCCCGCCGGCGCCGACGATGCCATCCCCTCCACCCCCATGGGCTGCCTGCTCTCCCTCTGCGACAAGCTCGACACCGTCGTGGGCTGCTTCGCCGTGGGCCTCATCCCCAGCGGCTCCAAGGATCCTCTCGCCCTGCGCCGCGCCGGTCAGGGCATCGTACGGATCCTGTGGGATCGGGATGATTTCGCTTTCACGCCCTCGTTCCTCATCGAGACGGCGCTCAAGGTCGTCGCCGCGAAGGCCACGAAGCCCGAGGCGGAGACCCGGGAGGCCCTGCTGGGCTTCTTCCGGGACCGCGTGGCCTACCAGCTCGAGTGGGTCGGGTACGCCGGTTCCGTGCGCCGGTCGGCCCTCGCGGCCGGCTGGGAAGGCCTCCAGGATCTCAAGGCCCGCTGCGAGGCGCTCGCGGACTTCGCGGAGGATCCCCGATTCGCGTCCATCGCCCAGAGCGCGAAGCGCATCGGGAACATCCTCAAGGATGAGCAGCCTGCGGACGTTTTCGACCGCAGCGTGCTCCAGCAGCCCGAGGAGAAGAACCTGGCGCTGCTCCTGGATGGCATCGAGGCCCGTCTCTCCAGCCGTTCCTACCGGGAACTCCTGGTCGAGATGGCCACCTTCGCCGATCCCCTCGAAGCCTTCTTCACCGCCGTCATGGTGAAGTGCGACGACGAGAAGCTCCGCTCCGCCCGCCTCAGCCTCCTCCATCGGCTGCGCCAGGCCTTCCTGCGGGTGGCCGACTTCAGCCAGTGGCAGTAGGCACCGTCTCTCGTGTTCCCCAGCGCGCTCTGCGTTCTCTGCGGTTAACCAGCATTTGAGGCCTCCATGCACCACGAGCGCATCGCGATCATTGATTACGGCAGCCAGTACACGAGGCTCATCACCCGTCGCTTGCGGGAGCTGGGGGCCTTCGGGCTGGTGTACAACGCGGGCGCCACCGCCTCGGAAATCGCGGGGCCGGACCTGAAGGGCGTGATCCTCTCGGGCGGACCGAACTCGGTGCTGGAGCTGGGTGCGCCGGAGCTGGACATGGCCATCCTCGACCTCGGCGTACCCGTGCTGGGCATCTGCTACGGCCAGCAGATCCTCGCCCGGAACCTCGGCGGGACGCTCCACCGGGCCACCAGCCGGGAGTACGGCAAGGCCGAAATCGAAGCCCTGCCGGACGGGTCGCTGCTCTTCGAAGGATTGCCCCATGCTCAGCAGGTGTGGATGAGCCACGGCGACCATGTGGAGGTGGCCCCCCAGGGCTTCAAGGTCACCGCGAAGACGCCCGGCGTCCCCGTGGCGGCCATGGAGGATCCGGCCCGCCGCCTCTACGGGATCCAGTTCCATCCCGAAGTCACCCACAGCTCCCAGGGCACGCCCCTGCTGCTGAATTTCCTCACGTCCTGCGGCCTGGCGCTGGATTGGAACGCGGGCAACTTCATCGAGGAGAAGGTGAAGGCCATCCGCGCCCAGGTGGGGAAGGGTACGGTGGTGCTGGGCCTCAGCGGCGGCGTGGATTCCAGCGTGGCGGCTCTGCTGCTCCACAAGGCCATCGGCGACCAGCTCACTTGCGTGTTCGTGGACCACGGCCTGCTGCGCAAGGAGGAGATGAAGCAGGTGCAGGCCAGATCG
>DAIDKC010000247.1 GCA_027451045.1 Holophagaceae bacterium
TGCGTCCAGGGGAAAACGCGGGAGAGGCCGCGCACGGGCATCATGGCGGCGAAGCGGGCGTGGAAGTAGCCGTCGCGCTCGAAGAGCCCGCGCTGGAGCAGGTTGGTCAGGCCGTAGAGCAGGCCCACGTAGGGCAGGAGCAGGACGAGCGGCGCCCGGCGGCGGAAGGCGGTCGGGGTGGCACCGGCGGGGGTCATGGGCCCTCCTGGATCCGGGGGGAGGGCGGGGTGGCGAGGTAGGCCAGCTTCTTGACCTCCTTGCGCCCTCGGGTGACGGTGTCGAGGATGAACCCGCAGGTGTAGCCCAGCGCCGCGATGACCATCAGGCCTGTGCAGAGGATCGCCGTCGGGAAGCGCGGCACCAGGCCCGTGGCGAGGTAGGTCCGGAAGAGGGGCACCGCGAGCCCGAGCGCCAGCGCCACGAGGAGGCTCGACAGGATGGAGAAGAAGGGGAGGGGCTTCTCGTTGCGGTAGAGCGACAGGATGAGGCGGAGGATCTTCGCGCCATCGGTGTAGGTCCTCAGCTTGCTCACCGAGCCCTGGGGGCGGGCGCCGTAGGGCGTGTCCAGCTCCGCCACCGGCATCGCCAGCTCCAGGGCATGCACGGTCAGCTCGGTCTCGATCTCGAAGCCCGTGGACAGCACCGGGAAGGACTTCACGAAGCGCCGTGAGAACGCCCGGTAGCCCGAGAGCATGTCGGTGAACTGCCTGCCGAAGAGGAACCGCACCGAGGACGTGAGCAGCACGTTGCCGACGCGGTGGCCGGCGCGGTAGGCGCCCTGGGCCGTCCCGGCGCGGCATCCCACGACCATGTCCAGCCGGTGGTCCAGCAGCAGGTCCACCATGCGCGGCGCACTGGCGGCGTCGTAGGTGGCATCGCCGTCCACCATCACGTAGACGTCGGCTTCCACGTCCGCGAACATCCGCCGTACCACATGGCCTTTGCCCTGGGCTGTCTCGCGGCCCACGAGGGCCCCTGCCGCCCGGGCCACGGCCGCAGTGTCGTCGGTGGAGTTGTTGTCATAGACGTGGATGCGGGCGGCGGGCAGGGCCTCTTGGAAGGCACCCACCACCTGGCCGATGGCAGCGGCCTCGTTGTAGCAGGGGATGAGCACCGCCACGCGGGGCGGGTCGGGGCGCGGGTCGCTCATGGGACTTCATCCGGGGGGCGGGACATCGGGGATCGGAGGACAGCATACCCGAGCCCCGCGGAGGCTCCGCGGCCGCAGGTCAGTCGTGGGGGATCAGGTGGAGGGCCGAGGCCTTGAGCAGGGCCGTGACCACCTCCCCCTCGGCCAGGCGCAGTTCCGCGCAGGCCTGGCGGGTGACGAGGCTCTCGAGGGGGAAGCCGCAGTCGAGGGTCAGCCGTACGAGCAGCCCTTCGGGCTGGAGGGTGCGGATCCACCCGCGGAGCCGGTTCCGGGCCGTGCTGGGGCCGGGGTCCCCCCGCTCCAGCAGCACGTCCTCGCCGCGGATGCAGAGGAAGGCGCGCTCCCCCAACCCGCCCGGATCGGCCGCATGGAGCAGGACGTCGCCCACCGCGAGGGTGGCCAAGCCGTCCCTCGCGTCCACCACCCGGCCCAGGAGCACCGTTTCCACACCCAGGATGCGCGCGACAGCAGGGTCCGAGGGGCGGTCGAAGACCTCCCGGATGGGCCCCGCCTGGCACATCCGCCCCCCGTCCATCACCACGATCCGGTCCCCGAGCTGGAGGGCTTCGGTCCGGTCGTGGGTCACCAGCACTGTGGGGAGGTCGAGGTGGCGGAGCAGGTCGCGGAGCCCCCGCCGCAGACGCGCCTGGGTCGGGCGGTCCAGGGCGGAGAGGGGCTCATCCAGCAGGAGCAGGCGGGGGTACCGGGCCAGGGCGCGGCCCAGGGCGACGCGCTGCCGCTGACCGCCGGAAAGCTGCGCGGGGAGACGCCGCTCCAGGCCCTGGAGATCCAGGAGGGCGAGCAGGTGCGCCACGCGGGCCCGCCGCTCGTCGGGAACCAGGCCGGGCAGCCCGTAGGCCAGGTTGGCGGCCACATCCAGGTGGGGAAAGAGGTCGTATCCCTGGCTCAGGAGGCCGATCCTCCGGGCCTGGGGAGGGCGGTGCACGCCCCGGTCCGCATCTGCCCAGGTCTCGTCGCCGCAGAGGATCCGGCCCGCATCCAGCCGCTCCAGGCCGGCGAGCATCCGGAGGATGGTCGTCTTCCCGGAGCCGGAGGGCCCGAAGAGCACCGTGATGGAGAAACCTGTACAGGGGATGTCGAACCGGGCCTCCACGGTCCCCGCCCCGGGGAAGCGGCGTTCCGCCCCGGCGCTCAGGAAAGGGGCCACGGGAGCCTCCGGGCGTGGCGCAGGCCATAGGTGAGGGCAAGCACCCCGAACGAGACGCCGAGGAGCAGCAGCGCCGTGCGTCCCGCGGCGGCGTAGTCGAGGGCCTGCACCTGGTCGAAGACGGCGATGCTCGCCGTGCGGGTTCGCCCCGGCAGATCGCCGCCCACCATCAGGACCACGCCGAATTCCCCCAGGGTGTGGGCGAAGCTGAGCACCATGCCCGTGAGGATCCCCGTCCAGGACAGGGGCAGGGCCACCCGGAGGAAGGTGCGCAGGCGCGAGGCGCCCAGGCACCAGGAGGCCTCGAGCAGGCCCCGGTCCACGGCGGCGAAGGCGGCGGCGAAGGGCTGCACCGTGAAGGGCAGGCTGTAGAGGATGGAGGCCAGCAGGAGCCCCTCGAAGGAGAAGGCCAGGGGATGCCCCGTGAGGGCGATATAGCCGCGGCCGAGCGGACTGCGGCTGCCCATGGCCAGCAGCAGGTAGAACCCCAGGACCGTGGGCGGCAGGACCAGGGGCATGGCCACCAGCGCCTCCACCAGGAACTTCCAGCGCCGCCGCGTGGTGGCCAGCCACCACGCCAGGGGCAGGCCCAGCAGCAGCAGGACCAGGGTGGTGAGCCCCGCGAGCCGGAGGCTCAGGCCCAGGGCCTCCCAGTCCATCAGCGGGCCGCCGAGAACCCATAGCGGCGGAGGATGGCCGCCCCCTCGGGCCCTCTCAGGAAGTCGCAGAAGGCGCGGGCGGCCGCTGGATCCTCGGCGCGGGCCAGAAGCACGCCCGCCTGCTCCAGCGGGGGATAGGAGGCCAGGGGCACCTCGAAGCTGCGCCCTGCGCCGGCCAGGGCGGGCCCCCTCGCCAGCGCGAGGGCTAGGATGCCCACCTGCGCTGCCCCGGACTGGACGAACTGGGCCGCCTGGGCGATGTTCTCCCCGTAGACCAGGCGGGACTTCACTGCGTCCAGGAGGCCGAGGTTCGCCAGGGCCGCCTCCGCCGCCCGCCCGTAGGGGGCATGGCGGGGGTTGGCCAGGGCGATCCGCTTCGCCGAGGGATCCAGGAGGGCCTTCATGCCCAGGCGCTCCAGGGGCACCGGGGAGCCCCGGGGCACCCACAGCACCAGCCGGCCCCGGCTGTAGCGGAAGACCGAGGCGGTCGGGGCGAGGCCGGCCTGGGCCAGCTTCCGGGGGTACGCCTCGTCCGCGGAGAGGAAGACGTCATAGGGGGCGCCGTTCACGATCTGGGCGTAGAAGTTTCCCGAGGAGCCGTAGCTCGTCGAGACGGCGATGTCCGGACGGACGCGGGCGAAGGCCGCCTCGACGTCCGCCAGCGCGTACTGGAGATCCGCCGCCGCGGCCACCGTCACGCGCCGGGGTGGTGTGCCCCCGAAGGCGAGCCCGGCGGCGGCCAGGAGGACGAGCAGGAATCGCGCACGGATCATGGGTCCCTTCGTGCGGCGGCATGCCGGAATGGCTCCAGGGATAGAGCGGATTCCGGATGCCGTCAATGCGCAGCCGCGGCCGGGCCCCGCCGGGATCGGCTATACATGGACCTGCGGGGGCCTCCCGGCCTCCCCTCCCGGAGTCCCCATGCCTCGCCTCCCTTCCGCGGTGATCCTGGCCCTGGCGGCGGGAGTGGGGCTCTGGGCCCCCGCCCAGGAGGCCGTCCATGTCCATGCCGTGCTGGAGGCGTGGTACACCCAGATGCTCAGCGACAACCTTCGCCTGGATGCCGCCCCGGCCGCAGCCCCGTACTACGCTTCCGGTGCCCTGAATCCCGCCTTCCGGGAGGACACCTTCACCCTTCGGAGGACCAACCTCTACCTGGACGGCCGGGTGGGCGACCAGGTGGCCTGGGGGGTGATGCTCGATCCCAACACCTCCAGCAACAGCCAGCCCGCCGCCACCAGCAGCCTCCAGGACGCCTGGATGGCCTACGCCTGGACGCCCCGGATCACCGTGAAGATGGGCCAGTTCAAGATGCCCATGAACTTCGAGTCCACCCTCCTGGGCGCCTCGAAGCTGCTCTTCTACGACCGCGCCATGACCGCCCGGATGTGGGCCGAGAAGCGGGACCGCGGGGTGCTGGCCACCTGGCGGGTGGGGGATCCCCGGGGGCTGTCCGCGAAGCTCAGCCTCGGCCTCGGCAACGGGATGACCGACTCCACCCTGACCTACAAGGCCAACGACACCAACGCCCAGAAGGACGTGGACCTGGCCGTGAACGCCGCCTTCGGCGAGGCCCACCGCTTCGGCGGCTGGTACCGCGCCGGGGAGACGGACGTGCGGGATGTGGGCCTGGTGGCGGGCACCTTTCCCGGCCCGGGCGCGCCGAACGCCGCGGCGGTCCTGGCAAACGAGGACCGGACCACGAACCTTGGCGCCTACTACCTCTACGACGACAGCCGCTGGCAGGGGGCCGTGGAAGTCTCCACCGGGCTCCTGGGACGGCGCTACCCCTCCGTGTTCCCGGCGGGTACCGCCCCACCGGCCAAGGCCCTTCGGCAGCATCTCGACCAGAGGTACCTGGGCTACACCCTGTCCGGTGCCCTCAAGCTGGGCCGCCACTGGCTCACGGCGCGCTACGACGCCCTGGACTTCAACCAGGGGAACGCCTGGTACACCGCCAGCGATCCCTACACCACGGATGTCGCCACGGGCGCCCCCACCGGCAGCGACTTCACGCCGAGGTACTACGAGGCCATCCTGGGCTACAACTACCTCTTCAATCCGGCCCGCTACGCAGACGGCAAGATCAAGCTCGACTTCATCCACCGGGGCCGGAATTTCCTGGCGCCGCGCGCGGGCCAGACGGGCGCCCAGGGGGGCGACAGCCTCGTGCTGTCCGTGATGGTGGGCTTCTGAGCCCCTCCGGGAGCCGGGGCGGGCAGAATAGGAGGTTCCGCCTCCGGCTCCCGTCCGGACTTCTGACGCAGGCTCCATGACCGACGCCCCTCCCCAGGCGCGGGTGACCAAGGCTCTCACCCGGGATGGCCACATCCGCCTCTCCGCCCTCGACGCCAGCCCCTTGTGGGACGGCGTGCGCCGGGGCCATCCCCACCTCGAACCCCGGGCCTGCGCCTGCCTGACGGAGCTGCTGTCCGCTGCCGGACTGCTCCAGACACGCGCCCACTTCGGCGAGCGCCTCCAGCTCCTCCTCAAGGGCGCGGGCCGGGCCAAGGCCGTGGTGGCGGATTGCTGGCCCGACGGGACCATCCGGGGCGTGCTGGACCTGCGGGAGGAGGGGGGGGATACCTGGATCGCGGCTCCCGGCCTCTTCCAGGTCATGCGTTCCAACCCGAACGGCCAGCCCTACATCGGCACCCTCCCCCTGGTGGAGGGCGACATCCAGGCCCAGGTGGAGTACTACCTCCAGCAGTCGGAGCAGGTTCAGGCCAGCATGACCCTCTGGTGCGATCCGGCCACGGGCGAGGCGGGCGGCCTCCTGGTGGAGCCCCTGCCCCAGTGCCCGCCGGAACGCCTGGCGCGGCTGGTGCAGGCCCTCGACGGCCTGGACGTGGTGCCCCTCTGGGAGCGCACCCCCGAGTTCCTGGCCACCTGGGTGGCCCAGGGGCAGGGGACCGAGCCGCTGGCAGCCACGGACCTGGCCTACCGCTGCCGCTGCAGCCGGGAGGCCCTGCTGGCCACCCTGCGCACCTTCCCCCGCAGCCAGCAGGAGGATCTTTTCCGGGAACCGGGACCCCTGGAAGTCCGCTGCGACTACTGCGGCACCCGGTACCCGGTGAGCCGGGAGGATCTCCTGGGCGGGGGGGCCTGATGCGGGCGCGGGTGGCCATCGCGGAGCGCGGGCGGCCCCTGGGCTCGCCGCTGTCCGTCTGGCTGGACTTCAGGCTGGTGCCCTTCCTCGGCGCCGGCCTCATCAAGCTGTGGTCCTACACCCTGCGAGTGAAGCGGGAGGGCTTCGAGGCCCTGGACGATCTGGCGGCCCGGGACGAGCGCTTCATCCTCGCCTTCTGGCACCGGCGCCTCTTCATGATGCCCCTGGCCTACCCCTTCCGCCGCCGGGATGCCTCGGGCGATCCCCGGGGCGTGGCCATCCTCTCCAGCGACAGCCGCGACGGCGAGCGCAGCGCCGCCACCTGGCGCTGGTTCGGCATCCACGCCGTGCGCGGCACCGCCAGCGACGACGGCGCCCGGGCCCTCATCCGCATGATCCAGTCCGTGCGCCAGGGCTGGGACTTCGGCATCACGCCCGACGGGCCGAGGGGACCGCTCATGCAGCTCAAGCCCGGCACCCTGGCCCTGGCCCGCAAGACCGGCGCCTGGATCGTGCCCGTGAGCCTCGCCTTCGACCGCAGCTTCCAGCTGAGGACCTGGGACCGCATGGTGATCCCGTTCCCCTTCGCCACCTGCACCATCCGCTATGGCAGGCCCTTCCGGCTGCCCGCCCGGGGCGACGACGAGGCCGATGGCGCGCGGCTCCAGGCGGAGTTGGACGCCCTGGAAGCCTGGGCCGAAGGAGTCACCCGTGGCTGACCTCGCTGTGGTCTCCCTCTCCGGGGGCATGGACTCCTGCGTGACCGCCGCCATGGCGCGGGCTGCAGGCTTCGAGCTGGCGCTCCTGCACGCGGACTATGGGCAGCGCACGCAGACGCGCGAAAGGCAGGCCTTTCACGAGATCGCGGACTTCTACGGCGTGCCGGCCCACCGCCGCCTCATCATCGGCTTCGACTCCCTCAAGGCCATCGGTGGCTCGGCCCTGACCGACCCCTCCATCGCCCTGCCGGAGGGCGACCCCGACCGCCCCGGGGTGCCTGTGAGCTACGTGCCCTTCCGCAACGCCCACCTGCTGGCCACCTGCGTGAGCTGGGCCGAGGTGCTGGGCGCTACCGCCGTCTTCGTGGGCTTCGTGGAGGAGGACAGCAGCGGCTACCCCGACTGTCGCGAGGCCTTCCTGCGGAGCTTCGAGCAGACCGCGAACCTGGGCACCAGACCCGAGACGCGCCTGGTCTTCCACGCTCCGCTGCTGCACCTCCGCAAGTCGGAGATCGTGCAGAAGGGGATGGGGCTTGGCGCGCCCCTGCATCTCAGCTGGTCCTGCTACCAGGGCGAGACCCAGGCCTGCGGCCGCTGCGATTCCTGCCTGCTGCGCCTGCGAGGCTTCAAGGAGGCCGGCCTCGCCGACCCCATCCCCTACGCGTTCATCCCCGACCACCTGAAGGCATGACCATGGCCACGAAGAAGACCCCCCAGCCCACGCTGCCGAAGGACCTGCCGCAGTACGTGGTGACGCGGCCCACGGGGACGCTGGACACCTTCGAGAGCCCACGGCCCGGCCGGCCCTTCACCATCACCTTCGAGACGGAGGAGTTCACCTGCCTCTGCCCGCTGACGGGCCAGCCGGACTTCGCGAAGCTCCGCATCCAGTACCAGCCCGACCGCCTCTGCGTGGAGTCGAAGTCCCTCAAGCTCTACCTCTGGAGCTTCCGGGACCGGGGCGCCTTCCACGAGGCCGTCACCAACCAGATCCTCGACGACCTGGTGGCGGCCACCCGGCCCCAGTGGATGCGCGTGGAGGGCGACTTCCTCATTCGGGGTGGCCTCCGGACGCTGGTGGTGGCTGAACACGGGACGAAGCAGTAGTGCCATGAAGGCCGTCGTCGCGCTGGGCTCGAACCTCGGGGACCGCCGGGCCCACCTGGACGCGGGCCTCGCTGCACTGCGGACCCTGGGCGCCGTGATGGCCTCGCCGCTCGTGATGGAGACGCCGGACGAATCGGGCCGCGGGCCTGCCTACCTCAACACCGTGGCGCTGCTCGTGACGGAGGAGGCCGATCCCCGGCGGCTGCTGGAGGCCCTGCTGCGCCTGGAACTGGCCCAGGGCCGGGACCGTACCGCGGGCCGCAACGCGCCCCGCACCCTCGACCTGGACCTCATCACCACGGACGGCCCGCCGGGGACCTGGACCTGGCCTGCCCCGGAGGACCTGGGCGCCCTCGGCCCCGAACTGACGCTGGAGCTGCCCCACCCCCGGGCCTTCAGCCGCCCCTTCGTCCTCGAACCCTGGCGCGCCCTCTCCGATCCCGGAGCCTGCGGCGGCGTCATCCCAAAGCCCCACGTCAACCCCTGAGAACGCGGAGAAGGCAGAGGCGTTCCTCTGCGATCTCCGCGTTCTCTGCGGTAGCAGGGCTTCCTACTTCGTCCAGCGCTCGATCCAGCCCAGGACCGTCTTGTGCCAGAGCATGGAATTGGCCGGCTTGAGGACGAAGTGGCCCTCGTCGGGGAAGTAGAGCAGCTCACTGGGGACGTGCATGAGCTGCTGGGTCTGGAAGTTCTGGATGCCCTCCTCGATGGGCACCCGGAAATCCTGCTCGCCCTGGATGACGAGCATGGGCTTCTTGAAGTGCGCCGCGGCCAGGGCCGGGTTGTGGCTCTCGTAGTACTTGCGGTTCTGCCAGGGCCAGCTCTTGTCGTTCTCCCAGTAGGGGAACCACAGCTCCTCGGTGGTGGTGGCCATGGAGTCCATGTTGAAGGGGCCGTCATGGCTCACGAAGCAGGCGAAGCGGTCGGCATAGTGGCCGGCGATCCAGTTGATGGCGAAGCCGCCGTAGCTGGCGCCCGCGGCAGCCACGCGCTTGGGATCCACGTTGGGGTAGCGCCTCAGGGCCGCGTCCAGGCCGAGCATGAGGTCGCCCATGACCTTGCCGGTCCAGTCCCCGCTGATCTCATTGCAGAAGGCCTGCCCCCGGCCCGTGGACCCTCGGGGATTGACCATGACGGTGACGAAGCCGTGGCCGGCATTGGCCCAGACTTCGGGGTTCCAGCGGTAGCTCCAGGCGTCGTCCCACTGCCCCTGGGGTCCGCCATGGATGAGGAAGGCCATGGGGTAGGTCTTCTTGGGGTCATAGCCCACCGGCTTCACCACCAGGGCCTGGACCATGGGTGCCTTCCCGTCCTTGCCGGGGGCGCCCTTGAACCAGAAGCTCTCGGCCCGGTTCAGTCCCAGGTCCTTGGCCAGCGCCTCGTTGTGGCGGCTCACCCGGGTCTTCAGGCCGTCCCGGAGGTCCACGGTGTAGATATCGGGGGGAGTGGCGGTGTCGCTGATGGCCGCCAGGACGCGGTCGGCGCTGAGGGGCTTGAAGCTCATGAAGGCGAAGCCGTGGGTGAGCTGGGACACCTTGTCCGTGGCCCAGTCCCAGCGGAACATCTCCTCCTGGCCTTCCTGGTCCGCCGTGAACAGCACGCCTCCCTGCACGGGATGGAATTCCCCCACGCTGATGTCGGCGGCCCGGGTGGTGCGCACCACCCGGCGGGTGGCGCGATCGTAGGCCCAGAGTTCGAACTTGTCGGATTCGTGCCCGACCACCCGCTGGGCCCGCCAGACCAGGTACTTCCCGTCGGCGGTGTAGCGCGGCGTGCTGTCCTGGGCCTTGTTGAAGGCCGAGATGTCCACGGGCTTGCCGCCGTCGAGCGCGACCTCGAAGATGTCCCCGTTGGTGCTGATGGCCGTGTCCTGGGCGGGATTGGCCGCGTAGGCGAGATGGCGCGACCCGGGGGACCAGGCGAAGTCGTCGCCGGAGGCGAAGTCGAAGGGCGTGGGCACATCGTAGGGGAGGCCCGCGGTCACGTCCCGGGGTGCCGCCGATCCGTCGCTGGGCACGACGAACAGGTGGGTGCGCTGCATGGGGTCCTTCCACACGGTCCAGTGGCGGAACATCAGGTTCTTGATGAGGCGTCCGTCGGACTTCCGGGCCGCCTGGGCCTTGAGGTAGGCCGCGTTCTCAGCGGGGTTGCCGCTGGGTACGGTGGTGGAGAGGAAGGCGATCCACTTCCCGTCGGGACTCCAGCGGGCCGTGGAGGCGCCGCCGGCCAGCGTGGTGAGCTGGCTGCGCTTCCCCGTGCCGAGGTCCAGGATCCAGAGCTGCCCGCCGTGCTCATAGCAGATGCGCTGGCCGTCGGGGCTGAAGCGCGGGGCGGACTGGCTTCCGGGGCCGAGGTCGAGGATCTTGGGGAGGCCTCCGGGAGTCTCGATCCAGATCCGGGTGGTGACGTCGTTGGCGGCCAGGTCCACGGTCCCGACCTGCCAGGCGTAGATGCCGTGACTGGAGACCTGGGGATCTGCCACCCGGGCCACCTTGAACATGTCTTCGATCTGCATGGGCCGCGCGGCGAACAGGGCCACGGAGGCTGTGAGGAGGAGGGCGATGCGCATGGATGCCTCGGAATGGGATCGGCTCAGTACTCGGAGAGCAGGTAGCGCGCGATGACCGTGCGCTGGATCTCGCTGGTGCCTTCGCCGATGGTGCAGAGCTTCACGTCCCGGTAGTACTTCTCCACCGGGTAGTCCTTGATGTAGCCGTAGCCGCCGAGGATCTGCACGGCCTCCTCGGCCACGCGGCAGGCCACCTCGGAGCTGTAGAGCTTGGCCATGCTGGCGGCCTTGGCGTAGGGTTGGCCGGCGTCCTTCAGGCCCGCGGCCCGGTAGACCAGCAGACGCGCGGCCTCCACCTGGGTGCCCATGTCCGCCAGCTTGAACTGGATGCCCTGGTGCTGGGAGAGGGGCTGGCCGAAGGTGTGGCGGATCTTGCTGTAGCGGAGGGCCTCCTCGAAAGCGCCCTGCGCCATGCCGAGGCCCAGGGCGGCGATGCTGATGCGTCCGCCGTCGAGGGTCTTCATGGCCTGCTTGAAGCCCACGCCGTCCTCCCCCAGGAGGTTCGCCTCGGGCACCTTCACGTCCTCCAGGATGAGCTCGGAGGTGTCGCTGGCGCGCAGGCCCAGCTTGTTCTCCTGCTTGCCGGCCCGGAACCCGTTCATCCCCTTCTCCAGCACGAAGGCGCTGATGCCGTCGGCGCTGCTGTGGCCGTCCCGGGCGGGCCGGGTGCGGGCCATCACTACGGCGATGTCGCCCACGGTGCCGTGGGTGATGAAGGTCTTGGTACCGTTCAGGACGTAGTACGAGCCTTCCTTCTTCGCCGTGGTGCGGAGCGCCCCCGCGTCGCTGCCGGAGCCGGGTTCCGTGAGGCCCCAGGCGCCGATGACCTGGCCGCTGGCGAGGGGCTTCAGGTACCTCTGCTTCTGGGCCTCGCTGCCCATGGCGTAGATGTGGTTGCTGCAGAGGCTGTTGTGGGCGGCCACCGTGATGCCCACGGAGCCGTCCACCCGCGAGAGCTCCTCCACCACCACCGCATACTCGGCATAGCCCATGCCGGCGCCGCCGTACTCCTCGGGGAAGATCACGCCCATCATGCCCATGGCGCCCAGCTGCTTCACCACATCCATGGGAAAGGCCTTGGCTTCGTCCCAGGCCATGACGTGGGGCCGGATCTCCTTTTCAGCGAAACGCCGCACTTCCTGGCGCAAAGCCTCGACATGCTCGGGGAGCGTGACGTCCACGGGGCACCTCTCAGTTGAAGGTTTCGGTGTTCATGGCCAGCGTGTGCGCCGGGGGAGGGGCGTGGAGCTTCCGCTGGAGGAGCGCCTCGGCCTGGGGCATGACCTCCAGGGCCTTCTGGACCACGGGATCGTGGTCGCACTGGACCTTGAAGCCCGCCTCGACCCCGTAGGTCACGTTCTGCATCTCGATGGAGAGCTGCTCCTTCATGGCCTCGCGGTTGGCCTGCCAGTCCTTGTCGGTGTAGGGAAGCTTGTGCTGGAGCACCCACTGCTTGAAGCGGGCGAGCACCGCGTCGTCCGCCTGCTCCCCGGGCTTCACGCCGAACCGGGCCTTCTCCTGGACGGCGAAGCGGAAGAAGGCGGAGTAGCGGAAGCGGAGGTCGAGCATGTACTCGGTGGGCTTGGGGGGGAACACGAAGATGTCGGGGGTGATGCCACCTCCGCCGTACACGATCCGGCCCAGGTCGGTCTTGAAGGGCGGCCCGTGGGGCTTGCCGTCCTGGCTGTCGTCGGGATTGAAGTAGTCGTCCAGGCCGTGGGAGGAGTCCCGCTGGATGCAGCGTCCGGACGGCGTGTAGTAGCGGGCGGTGGTGAGCGCCAGGCCCCGGGTGCGGTTGATGGTCATCACGCTCTGCACCAGGCCCTTGCCCCAGCTGGTCTGGCCCACGACGAGCCCCCGGTCGTGGTCCTGGACTGCGCCGGTGACGATCTCGCTGGCGCTGGCGGTCCCGCGGTTGATGAGGATCACCAGGGGGTAGGGGTCGAAGGCCGCTCCCTTCGTGGTGCGGGTCTGGGTCTCGTCCCGGCCGTCGCGGCCCTTCTGGGTGACGATGAGCTGGTTGGGGCCCAGCAGCTGCCGGCAGATGCCGATGGCCGCATCCAGGACGCCGCCGCCGTTGTTGCGGAGGTCGAGGATGAGCTGCTTCATGCCCTTGGCCTTGAGCTCGGCGACGGCGCGCTCGAACTCCTCGGAGGTCGTGTCCCCGAAGTCCTTGATGTTGATCAGGCCCGTGGTGGGGGTGAGCATGAAGCTGTAGTAGACGCTGTTGGCGGGCACCTCCGCCCTGGGGATGGAGAAGTGCAGGAGGCCGGGCATGCCGGGGCGCTGGATGGCGATCTCCACCACGGTCCCCTTCTCGCCGCGGAGCTTCTGCATGGCGGTGGTGGAGGACATCCCCTCCGTGCTCACGCCGTCAATCTCCTTGATGATGTCGCCGGACCGGACCCCCAGACGCTCGGCCGGGCCTCCGCGCATGGGGCTGATGATGGCGATGCCCTGCTCGTGCTGCTGGATGATGGCGCCGATGCCGTAGAAGGAGCCCTTCTGGTCCTCCCGCAGGAGCCTGAACTCGTTGGCATCCATGTAGTTCGAGTGGGGATCCAGGGTGTGCAGCATGCCCTGGATGGTGGCGTGGGTGAGCTGGCTGGACGTGGGCGGCTCCGCGCTGTCCTGCTCCACCAGGTCCATCACCTCGGTGAGGGTGTCGAGATCCCGCTGGCGCGGGGCACCGCCGTTCCCCCTGGCCAGGAGCGGGCCGGCCACCATCACGGTGGCCAGGACGGTCAGCCACATCCAGTAGCGATTGAGGAAGCGGGCCATGCGGATCCCTTGGGGCGAAAGCCTGGGTCCAGCATACGACCCCTCCGGGGGGAGGGCGATGTCCCGGATCGCTCAGAAGCCTGCCAGGATGCTGCGCGCCCGGGCGGCCATCCGTTCCCGCCGGGCCCGGACAGCATGGAGGATGCCCGCCAGCCGGATGCTCGCGGCCTCCAGGTCGTCGTTGACCACGAGGTAGTCATAGGCCTCGAACTGCTCCATCTCGTGGCGGGCATGCTGCAGGCGGATGGCCACCTGCTCGTCCGAATCCTTGCCCCGACCCCTGAGGCGCTGCTCCAGCTCCGCGGCGGAGGGGGGGAGGATGAAGATCATGTGGGCATCCGGGATGGCCTGCCGGAGGTTGCGGGCGCCGGTGGTCTCGATGTCCAGCAGCACGTCCCGGCCGGTGGCAAGCTGGCCCTCCAGCCACGCCCGTCCCGTGCCGTAGCGGTGGGCGTAGACCTGAACCCACTCCAGGAAGCCCCCCTCCGCCACCAGGGCGTCGAAGGCGGGATCGTCCACGAAGAAGTAGTCGCGGCCGTCCACTTCTCCGGGCCGGGGCTTCCGGGTGGTGGTGGAGATGGAGAACACCAGGTCGGGCACCCGGGCCATCAGCCGCTGCACCAGGGTGGACTTGCCCGCGCCGGAGGGGGCGGACACGACGAAGACGTTGCCGGGGTGCGGGATCAAGGCGGCCTCCGGCCCCTACTCTACCGGAGCGTTGCCCCTCCCAGCGGCCGGGCGTAGGGTGGCCCCAGCCCTCCATGACCCAGGCGCTCCGGGGAGGTCCCATGGCCAAGAACCTCGTCTTCTGCGCGGACGGGACCTGGAACGGCCCCGGGGAACCGGAATGGGGCGGCCGCGCCGGAGAGACCACCAACGTGTTCAAGCTGTTCGACGCCCTGGAGGGACGGGATACGCCTGGCACCCTCTGATTCGCCGACGAACAGGAGCGGGAGGCGGTGGATGCCTCCGGGCAGGTGGTCCAGGTCGCCAAGTACCTTCACGGCGTGGGGGATTCGGAGAATCCCATGGTCAAGTTCCTGGGCGGCGCCTTCGGAGCCGGCCTGATCGCCCGCGTGGTCCGGGGCTACACCTTCCTTGCGCGAAGCCATGTCCCCGGGGATGCGATCTTCATCGTCGGTTTCAGCCGGGGCGCCTACACGGCCCGCGCCCTGGCCGGGATGGTCGCAGCCCAGGGCCTGATGGATGCCACGAAGCTGGATCTCGCGGACAAGGAGGCGGCCTACCGCTGGGGCTCCGCCGTGTGGTACCGCCACCAGAGGGCCCTGCGCAGCGGCTTCCTGGCCCAGCTGGAGAGTTTCGCGGCGGACCTCCCGGGCTTCCTGGCCAGCCCGCCTCCCGCCGATTGCATGGTCCAGGCGCCCCTCCGCGCCCTGGGCGTGTGGGACACGGTGGGGGCCCTGGGCATCCCCGCCTTCGCGGCCGATCACGAGCGGCTGGATCTCTTCCGCTTCGCGGACACGAGACTGAGCCCCTCGGTGGCCCGCGCCTTCCACGCCGTCTCCGTGGACGAGGCCCGGCAGGACTTCGCTCCAACCCTCTGGGACGCGGATCCCCGGGTGGTGCAGGCCCTCTTCCCCGGCGCCCATGCAGATGTGGGCGGGGGCTACCCGGCGGGTGCGGAGAGCGGTCTGTCGGACGAGTCCTTCCTGTGGATGGCCGAGCAGCTGGCGGGCGAGGGACTCCGCCTGGCGGCGCCGCCCGCCACCCTTGTATCGCCTTCGGCCGCAGGGATTGCCCATCGTCCCTGGGCCCACTTCCCCTGGACCCACCTGCCCACAGGCGCCCGGGCCTTCCCGGAGGGCTTGAGCCTCCACCGCTCGGTCCTCGCACGCCTGTCCGCCGGCCCCGTGGTCCCTGACCCCGGCCTCCCCCCGGAACCCTATCGCCCGTCCAACCTTGGGGCCTACCTGGAGGGAATGGGGGCGAAGCCCGGCGTCCTCATGGGGTGAGGGGCCAACCGGCGCGAACGTCCACCCGGTTGTCGTAGAAGGTGCTGCCTCCGCCGCGATCCGTGAGGCGCTGGGAAGTCAGGGCATTCACCGTGCGATTGCCGGGCGCGAACCGGCGCCACCACACGCCCTCCGCCACGGCCACCCCGGTGGGTACCTTGTCGGTGACCTTCAGGGTGAAGGCCACCTCGCCCAGGCCGTTGAAGGCCGTCACCGGATCGCCGTCCTTCACGCCCCGGGCCGCGGCCTCGGCCGGGTTCAGCTGGAGGGCCATGGCCCCCATCCGGCGGCGCAGCTCCTCCCGCTCGTGGAAGGTGCTGTTGAGCGCCTGCACCGCCGGCGCCGTGAGGAGCTGCAGCGGGTGGGGATCGTGCGCGCTGTGGGGCGGGACGTAGCTCGGCAGGGGCTCGGCGTCCCGGGGGTTGAGCACCTCCACCTTCCCGCTGGGAGTCTCGAAGCGGAAGGGGTCGCGGCGGGGATCCAGCTCCACGGCAAACCCCGCCTCCAGGCGGGTGCGGTCCAGGCCCTCGCGCCAGGGGTGGGACGCGCTGAGCAGGGCCTCGATGAGGTCGTCGGCGGAGTGCTCGAACACGGCCTCCGTGAAACCCATGGCCCGGGCCAGGCCCTGGAAGACCTCCCAGTTGGAGCGGCTCTGGCCCACGGGCGGCACCACCGGCCTCGCCCGCTGGATGCAGTAGGTTCCGTAGGACCGGTAGAGGTCGGCGTGCTCCAGCGAGGTGGTGGCGGGCAGGATGAGATCCGCCCACAGGGCCGTGTCCGTCAGGAAGCGCTCGTGGACGACGGTGAAGAGATCCTCCCGCGCAAGGCCCCTCAGCACGGTGTTCTGGTCCGGCGCCACCGCCGCCGGATTGGAATGATAGACGTAGAGCGAGGCCACGGGCGGATCGGAAAGCTCCGTCAGGGCCCAGCCCAGGCGGTTCATGTTGATGGTGCGCACCGGCCCCGGCAGCAGGTCCTCCCGGGTGATCCGGTGCAGGGGAAAGGCCTGGCCCGTGCTGGTGGAGGCGAAGGCGCCTCCGCCGGGCTTGGCGTAGGCCCCCACGAAGGCGGGCAGGCAGGCCAGCGTCCGCAGGGTCATGGCCCCGTTGCCGTAGCGCGAGAGCCCGTTGCCGGGGCGCAGGTGGGGATCCCGGGCCCGGCCGTAGGCCTCCGCCAGTTCGTGGAGCGTGGCCTCCGGCACCCCCGTGAGCGCCGCCACCCGCTCCGGCGGGTACTCGGGCAGGATGTGTTCCCGCAGCTCCGCCGCCCCCTGCACATGGGCGGCGAGAAAGGCCTCGTCGCAGAGGCCCAGGCGATCCAGCAGGTGGAGTACACCGAGCGCCAGGGCCCCGTCCGTTCCCGGCCTCACCAGCACCACGCGGTCGCAGAGGGGGGCGGTGGCGTGGACGTAGGTGTCCACCAGCCAGACCTGGGCGCCCCTCCGTTTCGCCTCGCGCACCGCGTGGAGGCCATGGACGTTCGTGGCCGCCGCGTTGATGCCCCACAGGAGGATGAGGTCGCTGGCGGCGCAGGCATCGGGCGACGGGGCGGGCGTGCTCCCCATCACCAGGGACCAGCCCGCGTCCTTGGCCGGCGAGCAGATGGTGCGGTCCAGCCTCGAGGCCCCCAGGCGGTGGAAGAAGGCGTGGCCCGCGTTGCGCTGCACGAGGCCCATGGTCCCGGCGTAGGAGTAGGGCAGGATGGCCTCGGCGCCGTGGCGGGCGATGATGCTCTTCCAGCGCTCCGTGATCTCGGCCAGGGCCTCGTCCCAGGGTACCGGCGCGAAGGCCCCCGTTCCCTTGGGACCGGTCCGGCGCAGGGGTGTGGTCAGGCGCTCGGGATGGTGCACCGTGTCCTGGTAGCGGTTCATTTTCGGACAGAGGGCGCCCCGCGTGAACGGATGCTCGGGATCGCCCGCCACGGCCACGGCGCGCCCATCCTCCACCTGGACCAGGAGGCCGCAGGCGTCGGGGCAGTCGTAGGGGCAGACGGAACGGTGCGTGGTGACGGCCATGGGGCTCCCGGGCAGCCTCCATCATCGCCGGTCCCGGATGGGAACGGGACTGGGCGGCCCCTTGCGGATGCGGGAGAATCCAGGGGTCGCGCCGTCGTGGACGGCTCTTGAGGAGGCGGATCCTGAGGCTCGTCTGGCCCACCCTAGCCGCCGTCCTGGCGCTGTCCCTCCAGCTCTCCGGTCTGCTGACGTCCGGGGAGCGGCTGCTGCGCGATGCCCTGCTGCGCCGCCTGCCCCCCCGGGCCGCCACCCATGTGGCAGCGGTCCTCGTGGACGAGGCGGCCCTGGGCCGGATCGGGCCGTGGCCCTGGGACCGGGCCCGGCTCGGCGCGCTCGTCCGGGCCGTCCGGGCCGCCGGGGCCCGCGGTGTGGCGGTGGACCTGCTGCTGCCCGAGGCGCGGCCCGGGGATCGGGTCCTGGCCTCGGCCCTCGCCGCGGGACCGTCCGTGCTGGCGGTGGGGGTGGACGACTCCGGCCGCTGGCTATGGCCGGAGCCGGCCCTCCGGGAGTCGGGCCTGGCGCATGTGAGCTTCGACCTGGACCGGGACGGGGTGGTCCGCCGCTTCTCCGCCACCCGGGAGATCCACGGCCGCGAACTCGCCGCCTTCCCCCTGGCCTCGGCACGGCTGGACGATCCCAGCCTGCCCATCCCCGTGGGCCGCGTGCTCCGCCCCGGATTCCAGGCCCGGACCATCCCCCGGCTGAGCGCCGCGGACGTGCTGGAGGGCCCTGCTCCGGGGGGCCTCCAGGGCAGGGTCGTCTTCCTGGGGGTCAGCGCCGCTGGCCTGGGGGACCGGGTGGTGACCCCGGTATCCCCCCGGGGGCGGCCCGAGCCCGGTGTGCTCGTGGAGGCCCAGGCCGCCGAGGCCATCCTGGCGGGTGACTTGCTGCGGCCGGCATCTCCCCTCCTGGGTGGCCTCCTGGCCTTCGGCCTGGCCTGGTTGACCGGCCGCCTCCTGGAGCCGCCCCGCCGGCGTTTCCGGGGGCTCGTGCCCCTGGTCCTCCTGGCGCCCCTGCCCCTGGCGATGCTCGCCCTGGCCGTCTTCCATCTGATCCTGGCCCCCCTGGCCGGGGTGCTGGCCCTGGGGGCCGCCGCGGGGGGCATGGCCTGGGACCGAGCCCGGAGGAGCCGCCGCGAGGCCGCGGGGGCGCGCCGGCGGATCTCCGAGCTGGAAGCCCTCCAGGCGGAGCTCTCCGAGGCCAGGGCCCAGGAGGCCGAGGCCCGCCGGGTGGTGGCCCACGAGCTCAAGACCCCCCTCACCTCCGTCCGGGGCCTGGCCCAGCTCCTGGCGGGCTTCGATCTCTCCGAGGCCGAACGGTCCCGGGTGGCCGGGATGGTGGCCTCCGAGGCGGCCCGCCTTGCCGGGATGGTGGACGCGCTGCTGGATCTGGAGCGCCTGCGCTTGCGGGACTTCGCCCGGGAGGCTCGCCCTCTGGATTTCTCCGCCCTCTGCCGCGAGCGGGCGGAGATCCTCCGCACCGGCGGTGACCGGCCCTTCGATGTGGCAGTGGAGCCCGGCCTGCGGGTGGCGGGGGACTCCGCGCTCCTGGCGCGGATGATGGAGAATCTTGTATCCAACGCCATCAAGTACTCCGGGCCGGGAGCCCCCGTCCGCATCGCGCTGGAGGCGGCGGGGCGGACCGCATGCCTGGCCGTGGAAGACCAGGGCCCGGGCATCCCCGAGGAGGAGCGGGCCCGCATCTTCGGGCGCTTCGCCCGGGGCAGCGCCCAGGCCCTCGCCCCGGGGCTGGGACTCGGTCTGGCCCTGGTGGCGGAAGGGGCGGCGTGGCACCGTGGCACGGTAGAGGTGAAGGAAGGCCGCGGAGGCGGCAGCCGATTCGAGGTCAGGCTTCCCCTGGTCCCGGCCGACGCTTAGAGGAGCCCATGGCGCACATCCTGGTGGTGGACGACGACCTGGCCATCCGAGAGATGGTGGCCCTGGCACTGGAGAAGCGGGGCCACCGGGTGGTCCGGGCGCCGGGCCTGGCCGCCGCACGGGCTGCCCTCGCCGAGGCGCCTCCCGATCTCGTCGTGAGCGACATCTACATGCAGGACGGGACAGGGCTGGAACTGCTCCAGACGGTCCGGAGCCTCGAGGATCCGCCGCCTCTCATCCTGATGACCGCCAAGGGCACCCTCGAGACGGCCGCTGCCGCCCTGAAGGACGGCGTCTTCGACTACCTGGCCAAGCCCTTCGACCTCGAACTGCTCCTGGAGCGGGTCCAGGCCGCCCTTGCGGACCCACCACCGGCGCCACCGCGGGGGGAGGACGGCCCGGCCAGCATGATCGTGGGCTCGGCCCCGGCCCTCGTGGAGGTGTACAAGGCCATCGGCCGCGTGGCCCCCCTGCGGGTTCCGGTGCTGGTCCTCGGGGAGACGGGCACGGGGAAGGAGCTGGTGGCCCGCGCCCTCCACCGCTTCGGCGCCCATCCCCAGGGACCTTTCGTGCCCGTCCACTGCGGGGCCATCCCCGACACCCTCATCGAGAGCGAGCTTTTCGGCCACCGGAAGGGCGCCTTCACCGACGCCCAGCGGGACCGGAAGGGTGCCCTGGCCCTGGCCCACGGGGGCACGGTGTTCCTGGACGAGGTCGGGGAGATCTCCACGGTGTTCCAGGTGAAGCTGCTGCGCTTCCTGGAGGACGGCCTCGTCCAGCCCCTGGGCGCGGAGAAGGGCGAGCCGGTGCAGGTGCGGGTGGTGGCGGCCACCCACCGGGATCTGAGGGCCCTCGTGGCGGCCGGGAGGTTCCGGGAGGACCTCTACTACCGCCTCGCCGGGTACGAGATCCGCATCCCGCCCCTCCGGGAGCGCCTCACGGACCTGCCCGCCCTGGTGGCGCATGTCCAGGGGCGTTTCTGCGGGGAACTCGGCCTCGAGGACCCGGGACCGCCTTCCCGGGCCGCCCTGGATGTGCTGGCCGCCCATCCCTGGCCGGGCAATGTCCGGGAGCTCGGGCACGTGGTGCGCCGGGCCCTCATCGAGGGGGGCGCCCTGGCGGATCCGGAGCGCCTCGCCCGCCTCCTGGCCCCGCCGTCCCCTGGGCCGGAGCCCAGCGCGTCCCTCCGGCCCGCCCTGCTCCCTGTGGCATCCTCCCTCTTCCCGCGCCCCTACCTGCCCCTGGATGAACTGGAGCGCCTCTACCTCCTGGAGGTCCTCGAGCACACCGGCGGGAACAAGACCGAGGCCGCCCGGATCCTGGGCATCGAGCGGAAGACCCTGGCACGGAAGTTGATCAGGGGGGACCGTCCGGATGCGGACCTCCCGGAAAGTGAGGAACCATGATCCCCCTGCTCGCCCCGTTCCCGGCACTCTACGGGCAGGCGCCCCAGCCGGCCCCCCTGGTCTACCGGTTCGAGACGGTGCGGCATGCCGTGCACCTGTGGCCCGGCGGCGACGCCCGGCGGGCCCGGCCTGCGGCCGCGGGGGATGCCGCCCACCCCGGGGACGTGGTCCAGACCGGCTGGTGGGGCCATGCGGTGCTCACCGTCCCGGCCCGCGCCTCCCGGTTCGAGATCTTCCCCAGCACGCGGGTCCGGCTGGCGGCAGACGAACCCGGCGTGCTGCTCATTCTGGAGCGTGGCCGCCTCAAGGCCCTCTTCGACGCCCTCGTCGGCGGCCAGGGCGTGGAGCGGCGGGTCGGGGTCCCCGGCGCGCTCCTGGCGGTGCGGGGCACGCGCTACGGGGTGGAGGTGGACAAGGCCGGGCGCTCCACCCTGGTGGTCTTCAAGGGCGTGGTGGAGGTGATCCCCCAATCGCCCCAGCTCCCCCACCTCCGGGTGAGGGCCGGGCAGTGGGCGGACTTCGGCCCCGGCCTCGCGCCGAGGGTCCTCCCCATGCCGCCCCGTGGGTTCGACGAGCACGGCTGGGACCGGGGCATGCGCCCGGACGGCGCCATGGGGCTGGGCTCCATGCCGGATGGCGCCATGCCCGGAGGCATGCATCCCGGCCCCATGCACTGAACCCGGGCGCTGCGTCCTGCGGGCCCGCTCCGGGGCGCGACGACCCGGGGTGGGCAACGGGGCGGGTCAGGACGACCCGCGGGACCTCGCCCTCCATCCTCCCGGGAGCCTTCCGTCACGGGCGTCTCCCGAGGTTCCGGCAAAAGGCGGGTGGGGGCACCCCACGCCGTCGTTCCGGGGCGCTCAGGCATGAAAAAGCCCCGAAACCTAGCAGGAACGGGGCTTTGACTGGTGCCTGGAGACGGAATCGAACCGCCGACACATGGATTTTCAGTCCATTGCTCTACCAACTGAGCTACCCAGGCGCGGAGAGCCAGGATAGCAGGGGGGCGCGCATTTTCAAGTGCCGGAAGGGGCCGGACTGGTGCATCCTCAATGGTTCGAAGCGAGGATGTCATGGCCCGCCCCTCCAAGCAGCGCGTGATCCAGGTCCAGAAGCCGGCCCAGAGCCTGGCGCACTTCCAGTCGAAGCTGAACCAGAAGGCCCCGGAGGACGGGGCGCTGCTGAAGCCCATCCTGATCGGCGCGGGCGTGGTGATTGCCGGTTGCGTGGCCCTCGGCGCCTGGTGGTCGGTCCGGCAGCGCCGCGTCGCCCGGCACGAGGCGGCCATGGCCATCCTGGAGCAGTCCGTGGATGGGGATGGCGTCACGCCCGTGCCCCCTGCGGCGGCCGAGGCGGCCATGCAGGCGCGCCTGCCCCAGCTGGAGGCGCTGGTCCAATCGGCCCCGGCCTCCCGGCGGGCGATCGCCCAGGGCCTGCTGGACACCTGGAAGCTGAGTCTCGACGGCACCTCGTCGGTCCAGCCGGCCGAACACGGCCCCTGGGGCCACCTCCGCCTGGCGGATCGGGCCATCGCCCTGGGGCAGGTGGCCGAGGCCCGGCAGGAACTGGCGCCCCTGCGCGCCAAGGCCACGGCCGATCACGCCTGGGGCCAGGCCTACTGGTCCTCCGTGCTGGACGCCGACCGGGCCGCCGGGGACAGGGCCCAGGCCTGGAAGGACCTGGCCGAATTCAAGTCCCGCTTCCGGGGTTTGCCGGGCAGCAACGCGCTGGATGCCGTCCTGCCGAGCATCTGACCGGGAGGGTGCGCCGTGCGCATGTACGACCTCATCTACACCAAGAAGATGGGGGGCGAACTGGCTCCCGATCAGATCGCCTTCTGGGTGAAGGGCGCCGCCGAGGGCTCCATTCCCGACGAGCAGAGCGCGGCCCTGCTCATGGCCGTCTGCTGGCAGGGCATGACCACCGCGGAGACCCTGGCCCTGACGCTGGCCATGCGGGATTCCGGCGCCCGGATGGACCTGTCCTCCGTCCCCGGCGTGAAGGTGGACAAGCACAGTACCGGGGGCGTGGGTGACAAGACCACCCTCATCCTCGGCCCCATCGTGGCCGCCTGCGGCGTGCCCTGCCCCATGTTCAGCGGTCGGGGCCTGGGCCATACCGGCGGGACGGTGGACAAGTTCGCCGCGATCCCCGGCCTGAAGGTGGAGCTGACCGAGGCCGAATTCCTGCGCAGCCTGCGGGAGACGCGCTTCGCCAACTCGGCCCAGACCGCCGACATCGCGCCGGCGGATCGCAAGCTCTACGCCCTGCGGGACATCACCGCCACCGTGGAGAGCATCCCCCTCATCACCGCCAGCATCATGTCCAAGAAGCTGGCCGGCGGCGCCGATGCGCTGGTACTCGACGTGAAATGCGGCCCGTCCGCCTTCATGAAGACCGAGGCGGAGGCCCGGGCGCTGGCCCAGAGCATGGTGGATGTCGGGACGGCCCACGGCCTGCGGATGCGAGCCCTCATCACCCGGATGGATGCGCCCCTGGGCTGGGCCATCGGCAACGCCCTCGAGGTCATGGAATCCGTGGAGATCCTGCGCGGCGCCCACGGGGACTCCGAGCTGGCCCAGATGAGCTTCCGCCTGGCCGCCGAGATGCTGCTCCTGGCGGGCGCCGCGCCCACCCTGGCGGCGGCCCAGGAGCAGGTCCGGCGCAGCGTCGAGACGGGCTCGGCGCTGGAGACCCTCCGGGCCTTCGTGCGGCTCAACGGCGGGGACGCCCGGGCGCTGGACGATTTCAGCCGCCTCCCCCAGGCGGGCCAAGTGGTGGAGATCCGGGCCGACCGGAGCGGGTACGTCCACGCGATCGAGGGCCGGGCCCTGGGCCTCCTGGCGATGGAGCTGGGCGCCGGGCGCAGGGACCGCAGTGATGTGCTGGATCTGGGTGTCGGCCTCCGGGTCGCCGCGAGGGTGGGCCAGGCCGTCCGCCCGGGCGACCTGCTCTTCGAGGTGCATGCCAGGGCCGGTGCCGCGGTGGAGCCGGCTGCCTACCGTGCCACCGTCGAGCTCGCACCCGGGCCCACCGGAAGGTCGCCCTGGCTGCTGGGGAGCATTGGGATCTGAGAGCCGTCAGTGTGATGATTTTGAGACAAGTTCCAAGCTTCTCAGAAATTCCCACGTGTTTGCCTGCAGGTCGCTACAATGTGACCTCAATGTCTTCGGTCTTTCAAATCC
>DAIDKC010000248.1 GCA_027451045.1 Holophagaceae bacterium
AGGTGATCTCCTCCATGCTGCTGGCGGTTTCCTCCAGACTGGCGGCCTGCTCCTCGGTGCGGCGGCTGAGATCCTGGTTGCCCATGGAGATCTCCCCCGACGCCGTGGAAATGGCCTGGGCGCTCTCCTGGATCTGCAGCAGGGTGTCCCGCAGCTGCCGGATGGTGTCGTTGGTGGCCCTGCCCATGTCCTGGAAGACGCCGAGGTAGCTGCCCGTCACCTGCGCCGTGAAATCGTTGGCGGCCATCCGTTGGATGACATTGTTGGCTTCCACAAGCCCCTGCAAGCCGTCTATGCAGGCATTGATGCTGTTCTTGAGGGTGTTGAAGTCGCCCCGGTAGGCGGCTGTGATCTTCGATGGGACCTCGCCCTTTCCGATGTGGTCCAGGTACTCGGCGGCCACGTTCAAGGGGCCGATGACCGCATCGAGGGTGTCGTTGACGCCCTGGATGACCTTTCGGAACTCGCCCTGGTGCCGGGCCGCGTCGGCCCGGGTGTCGAGCTTCCCGTCCACGCCGGCCCGGGCCAGCATGGCCGCATCCTCCACCAGGGCCCTGATGGCGGCGGCGCTGCGGCCGAGCGCTTCCGACATGAGGGCGAACTGGGCCCGGGTTTCCTGGGTGTCCTGGTCCGCCTCGGCTGGGCTGAGATCAACCTCCAGGTCGCCGGCGGCGATCTTCGCCAGGTTGGCATTCACCCGCGCGATCTCGCCCCTCTGGTAGGCGGCGATCTTCTCGCCCAGACGCATGGCCTTCTTGATGGCCGTCTGGTCAGTCACGATCTCCAGGGCACCGATGACCTGCCCGCTGCGGTCCCGGATCGGAACCCCGGTGTACTGGATGTCCAGGTTGCAGGTGCCGGGGTGGGCATCGGTCTCGCTGGTGCTCTGGGCGCTGTTCCTCATGGCGGCGGCGCAGGCGCACTTGTCCGTCCTGCAGTCGCTGGTCCTGAAGAAGTCGTAGCACCGCTGCCGGTTCCGGACCAGCTGGTCGCCCGTGGTGTTGCCGAGGGAGGCCCCCGCCTTGTTCATGTAGAGGATCTGAAAGTCCTTGTTGATGATCATGGCCGGCGCCGGCATGTTGTCGAGGAAGCCGACCAGGGTGTCCAGGGTCTCGTTCACTCCCTGGACGATCCGGCGGAACTCCCCCTGGTGCCGGGTCTCGTCCGCACGGACCTCGAGCCTGCCTTCGATGGTCGCCTGGCTGAGCAGGGCCGCGTCTTCGATCAGGGCCAGCAGGTTGGTGCGGACCTGTTGCAGGGCAGGGACGATCTCGTCCTGGGCATCGGCGGCTGCCCATTCCCTGTGAAGGTCGCCCCGGGCGATCTCCTGGAGGCCGCCCACGATGACCTGCAGGGTGTCCGAGAACCCATCCATGGCCTGGCCCAGATCGCCGAGTTCGTCGGCGCGTTCCATCCTCAGGCGCATGCCGAGATGGCCCTTGGCCAGCTCCTTCATCATGGCGACGCCCTTGTGCAGGGGGATGGTGATGGTCCGGGTGATGAGAAGCGCCAGCAGGCCCCCGAGGAGGATGGCGAGGATCGTGCCCAGCACCATCAGGGTCACGGCGGCGTGGTAGCTGGTCTGCGCTGCCTGGTACTGGCCCTGGGTCTTGGCGTCGAAGAACTGCACAGACCTGTCGAGGGTGTCCTCCCAGGCCTGCGTATCGGGGCGGGCCTCCCCCATGAGGCGTTTCACGGCCTCCTGGGTCTTCCCGGCCAGCGCCAGTCGCGTGACCTGCGCATTGGCCGCCTGGGCCTTCTGCTCCGAACGGGCGATCTCCGCGCAGAGATCCTTCCCTTCCTGGGACCATTGGCTGGCCGCGAGCTGCCTGAAGAGCCCCCGATACGTCTCCGCCGCCTTGTCCATGCCCTCCGCGTCGGCGCGCTGTTCGTCCGGGTTGCTCGTGAGCAGGAGGGTGCGCACCTGCCGGGAGACGAGCATCACCTGGTGCGAAAGGTCCCGGGCCATCTGGGATTGGGCGTTGTAGTGGGTGACGATGTGCTCGGTGTCGGTCTCGATGGCGCCCATGCGGTTGAGCCCGATGCCAGCCACGGCGATCAGCAGGGCGAGGATGAGGGCGAAACCGAGGGCGAGCCGCGTCCCGATCTTCAGGTTGGTGAGCATGGCGCCTCCATCAGGGATGGCCTTGGGGGAGGGATTCCCCTGCTCGTGTCATCGGTCGTTGAGATTTGGATGCAACGGCTGTCATTGATGATGTGATGGTCATCACACGGGGTTCGCCTCCGGTCAACCGGATCCTGCGTCCTGCCTTCGAACCCGAAGGACGGCACCGCGGCCGCATGTCGGCGCCTGCCTTCCGCCACCGCTAGAAGGATTCCCACTGGCCGTCGTCATCGTCCTTCGGCGTGGGGACGGGCGGGCGTGCGGCGGACAGCTCGGGTCGGGCGGCGGGCCGCTTCAGGGCCTGGGGATGGGGCGCGGCAGGCTTCCCGGGTGCGGGGGCATGGGTGACGGTGGTGCGCGGCTGGGGCCTGGGCTGGGGGCGTCGGGTCTCCGTGCCGGTCTTGAAGCGGGCGACGATCTCCGTGAGGGCCTGGGCCTGGGCATCCATGGACTCCGCGGCAGCAGCGGCCTCCTCCACCAGGGCGGCGTTCTGCTGG
>DAIDKC010000249.1 GCA_027451045.1 Holophagaceae bacterium
CCGGCGGCAGCACCAGCGTGAGCACCACCTGGATGATCCTGCGGAAAGCCGGCGCCGCCGCCCGGGAGATGCTGGTCACGGCGGCGGCCCAGGCCTGGGGGGTGCCCGCCGAGGCATGCCGCACCCGCGAGGGCCGTGTCCTGGGCCCCGGAGGGCATGAAGCCGCCTACGGGGACCTCGTCGAGGCCGCCTCCAGGCTGCCCGTCCCGAGGGTGCCGCGCCTCAAGGAACCCCGGGAGTTCCGCCTGCTTGGACGGCCGGTCCGCCGCGTGGACGCCCCGGCCCTGGTCACGGGGAAGCCGGTGTTCGGCCTGGATGTCCGGCGGCCCGGCCAGCGCTTCGCCGCGGTACTCCGGTGCCCCGTCGTGGGCGGCACCCCGAAGCACTGGGACGCCTCGAAGGCCCTCGCCGTCCCCGGCGTCCAGGCAGTGCTGAAGGTCCCCACGGGCCTGGCCGTGCTGGCGACGGGGACCTGGCCCGCCTTCAGGGGACGCGAGGCCCTCGCCGCCACTGTCGTCTGGGAGGAGGGCCCCAACCGGGCCTTCAACTCGAAGGACCTGGAGGACCGCATGCGCAAGGCCCTTGACGGTCCCGCCGACTCGGCGCGGACTGTCGGGGACGCCGCACCCGCCCTGGCGGCGGCCGCCCGCCTCCTGGAAGCGGAGTACGCCTTCCCCTTCCAGGCCCACACGCCCATGGAGCCCATGAACGCCACGGCCCGTCTGGGCCCGGACGGCGGGGAGCTGTGGGTCGGCACCCAGAACCCCAATGGGGCCCAGGCGAAGGCCGCCACCGCGGCAGGCCTCCCCCCCGACAAGATGGCCGTGAACGTCGTGCTCCTGGGCGGGGGATTCGGCCGGCGGTCCGGGACGGACTTCAGCACCGAGGCCGCTGAAGTGGCCCAGGCCGCGGGCGGGGGCCCCGTCCAGGTCGTCTGGGACCGCACCGATGACATCCGGCATGACCTCTTCCATCCCGCGACCCTCCACCGCCTGCGGGCCGGCCTGGACGGCCGGGGACGCCTTGCGGCCTGGTCCCATCGCATGGCCGGCGGGGCGGTGCTGCGCTCCCAGCTGGAGGGCAGGAAGGCGCCGGGCCAGGCGGAAACCGAATCCAACGGGGCCTGGGACATCCCCTACGACATCCCCGCCCTGGATGTGGCCTTCGCCGAGGTCCAGGTCCCCGTCCCCCTGGGCTGGTGGCGCGCCATCGAGATCGTACCCAACGTCTTCGCCCGGGAGTGTTTCCTGGATGAAGTGGCCCATGCCACCGGCAGGGATCCCCTCGACTTCCGCCTGGACCTGCTAGGAAGGCGCGGCCGGGTCAAGCTCGGGGAGGAGGAGGTGGACATCCACCGGCTCCGGCGGGTGCTGGAACTGGCCGCGGAGAAGGCGGGCTGGGGCCATCCGAGCCCCCGGGGGCGGAGGCTCGGATTGGCCTGCCACTGCTACGACCGCCGCACCTACGTGGCGGAGGCCGCGGAGGTCTCCGTGGAGCGCGGGAACCTCCGGATCCATCGCATCGTCTCGGCGGTGGACTGCGGCTTCATCCTGAACCCCGAGGGGCTGGTGGCGCAGGTGGAGGGCGCGATCGCCTGGGGCGTGTCCGCCCTCTTCTCCCAGATCACCTTCGACAAGGGGAGGACCGTCCAGGAGAACTTCGACACCTTCCCCGTGCTGCGCATGCCCGAGATGCCTCCCGTGGAGATCCACACCGTGGCCAGCCTCGAGCCCCCTTCGGGCATGGGAGAACCCCCGGTCCCCGTCTGCATCCCCGCCGTACTCAACGCGATCTTCGCCGCCACGGGAAGGCGCCTGCGTCGCCTGCCCCTGTCCCCCTCGGACCTCGCCTGACATGAGCCGGGAACTCCAGGACATCCTGGGCATCGTCCGCCGGGGTCCAGGCCCCTTCGCCCTCGCGACCCTCGTGAAGGTCGAGGGCACCAGCTATCGCCGCCCCGGCGCCCGGCTGCTCCTGGACCGCCAGGGTCCCCTGCGGGGCGCCCTCAGCGGCGGCTGCCTGGAGGCCGACCTCCACGCCCGGGCCCAGGAGGTGATGGCCGAGGGGAGGCCCCGCCGGATCCAGTACGACCTCCGGGGCGATGCCGACCTCGTCTGGGGCACCGGCAGCGGATGCGAGGGGGTTCTGGACATCCTCCTGGAGCCGATCCCCGCCTTCCCGGAATGGATGGGGTGGGTCGAGCTCGCCTGGGCCGCCCGGACCTCCCTGGTGCTCCACACGGACCTTTCCGAGACCCGCCTCGCCTCCAGGCGCCTCCCGGGGGACGCGGACCCCGAGGTGGCAGAGGATCTCTGGCGGGAAGTCTTCGAGCCCCCCATCGCCCTGTGGGTCCTCGGCGCTGGCGACGACAGCCGCCCCCTGGTCCGCATGGCCGCGTCGCTGGGATGGCACGTGGGGGTGCTCGACCACCGCCCGGCCTTCGCGCGTCCCGACCGGTTCCCCGAAGCCCACGAGGTGCGGGCGGGGCAGCCGGCGACCCTCCTCTCCGCCCTGCCTCTGGACGGACGCAGCGCGGTGGTCCTGATGACCCACCACTACCAGAAGGATCTCGAGGGCCTGCGGGTGCTGCTGCCCTCCTCCGCCGGCTATCTGGGCCTGATGGGCAGCCGGCACCGGAGCGCGAAGCTGCTGGCCGAGCTGGCCGGGGAGGGTCTGGCGCACGACGGACGGCTGCACACCCCCGTGGGACTGGACCTGGGAGCCACCGAGCCCGAGGGCATCGCCCTGGCCATTCTCGCGGAGATCCATGCCGTTCTCGCGGGGGCCAGCGGACGTCCCCTGGGGGCACGACCGGCGGAATCTCCTTCGCCATGACGCCCGCGGCCCTGGTGCTGGCCGCCGGTGCGGGCAGGCGCATGGGCGGTCCGAAAGCCCTCCTGCTCCTGGAGGGCGAGACCCTCCTCCGGCGGGCGGTCAAGGCCGCCCTCGGAGCGGGATGTGCCCCGGTCCTGGCCGTGGTGGGGGACTGGGAGCCCGGGCTGGAGGGCCTCGCGGCCCTCCCCGTGCGGAACCCCGAGGCCCCCGAAGGCATGGCGAGTTCGATCCGCGCCGGAGTGCGGGCCCTGCCCCGAGAGACGCGTGCGGTCCTCTGCCTCGCCGTGGATCAGCCCGAGGTGGACGCGGCGCTGCTCCGGAACCTCCTCGCGCTGTTCCGCCGGGATCCAGAACGCCCCGCAGCCTGCGCCTACGGGGGAACCCTGGGCATTCCCGCCGTCCTCCCCCGGCGCCTTTTCCCCGAGATCCTGGCCCTGCGCGGGGATCGGGGGGCCAAGGCCATCCTCTTGCGGGAGCACGCCGCGGCCCTGCCCTTCCCGGCGGGGGCGAGGGACCTGGACAGCCCGGAGGATCTCCTCAGGCCGTGAGGGTCGCCTGCTTCTGGACGCGGTCGTAGCGCCGGCGGGCCTCCTCCAGTTCGCCCAGGTGGCCTTCAGCCCAGGCGCAGAGGGCCCCCATGGGCTCGATGAGGGTATGCCCCAATCCGGTCAGTTCGTACTCGGTGCGGGGCGGAACCTCGGGGTAGACGTGGCGCAGGACCAGGCCGTCCCGCTCAAGCTTGCGAAGGGTCTGGGTGAGCATCTTCTGGCTGATGCCCCCGATCTGCCGGTGGAGATCCCCATAGCGCTGGCGCCCCCGGGCCAGGAGGTAGATCACCAGGGTCGTCCACTTGTCCGCGATGAGGTCCAGCACCTTCCGGGTCGGGCACTGGGCACTGAGGACATTGGGGTGCAGGGGACATGCGTTACGAACCATGGGGTTCCTACCTTCCAAATTGGTGCCTTCTTCCCATTCGTTCGTAGGCACCCGAACATCATGCCACGGGGGGCCCAAAAGCCTCCCGCCGAGGAGAGATGGGCATGCCAAGGATCGCCATCGTGTTCCACAGCGGCTACGGCCACACCCGGGTTGTGGCCGAAAGGGTCAAGGCCGGCGCCGAGCAGGGGGGAGCCCAGGTCCAGCTGCTTCCGGTCGAAGCGGTGGAGGGCCACTGGTCCGATCTCGAGGCGGCGGACGCCCTTGTGTTCGGGAGTCCCACCTACATGGGGAACGTCAGCGCCCCCTTCAAGGCCTTCATGGACGCCAGTTCCAAGGCCTGGCTCGCGCAGACCTGGAAGGACAAGCTGGCCGCGGGTTTCACCGTGAGTGGCAGCCCCAGTGGGGACAAGCTGAACACCCTCCAGAGTCTGATGATCTTCGCCATGCAGCACGGCATGCTCTGGGTGGGCCAGGCCGAACTGCCCGGCGGTCCCGAGGGCCTCAACCGCCTCGGGAGCATGAGCGGAGCCATGGCCCAGGCCGGGCCGGTACCGCCGGATGTCGAGCCCGGCGAGGCCGACCTGAAGACCGCCGAGCGGTACGGGGTGAGGATCGCCCACGCCACCCGGCGCTGGGTGCAAGGGGCCTGAGGGGATGGATTCCGTGACAGGAACGGGACATCCCGCGGCTACTCTGGAGCGGGTTTTGCCCTGGAGGATCCTGTCCATGTCCGAGCTCGTCCCTTCCCTGACCGACGCCCAGTTCGCCACGGCCGTGGCCACCGGCATCGCCCTCGTGGACTTCTGGGCCCCCTGGTGCGCTCCCTGCCGGGAGGTCTCCCCGCTCGTGGACCGGGCCGCCGAAACCTACAAGGGCCGCGTGGCCTGCTACCGGGTGAACGTGGACGACAACCCCGGGACCTCCGAGGCCTGCGACATCCTCAGCATGCCCACCCTGCTGCTCCTGAAGGACGGAAAGCCCGTGGACAAGTCCATCGGGACGCTCACCATGGCCAAGCTGGACGCCTTCATCCAGCAGGCCCTATGATCCCATCCCTCGCATCGAGGCCCTTATGACCCTGAACCCCGCTGACCTCCTCGATTCCCTGCGGTGGCGTTATGCCACCAAGAAGTTCGATCCGGCCCGGAAGATCCCCGCCGATCAGTGGGCCGCCCTGGAGCAGGCGCTGGTCCTGACCCCCTCGAGCTACGGCCTCCAGCCCTGGAAGTTCCTGGTGATCACGGATGCCGCCCTCAAAGCCAGGCTGCGCCCGGCCTCCTGGAACCAGGCCCAGATCGAGGACTGCAGCCATCTGGTGGTCTTCCTGGCCAAGAAGGACATCACCGAGGCGGACCTGGACCGCTTCATCGCCCGGACTGCGGAGGTGCGGAGCACCACGCCCGAGAGCCTCGCGTCCTACAAGGGCTACATGATGGGCGACCTGGTGAACGGTCCCCGCCACGGGATCATCGGAGAATGGGCCGCCCGGCAGGTCTACATCGCCCTGGGCAACTTCATGACCTGCGCCGCCCTGCTGGGCATTGACACCTGCCCCATGGAGGGTCTGGAGCCTGCCAAGTACGACCAGATCCTGGGCCTGGAAGGCGGCGCCTACCGCACCCTGGCCGCCTGCCCCGCGGGCTACCGCGCCCAGGACGACAAGTACGCCAGCCTGCCCAAGGTCCGGTTCGATCCGCAGGACGTCCTCGCCCGCCGCTGAGGACGGGAACGGCCCCCGTGCCGTCATCCCCCACCGCGCGCCCGCCCAGAGGCGCCCGTGCCCCCGCCAGGAGGTTACCGTGCAGATGCGAACGCTAGGCACCCAGGGGTTGACCGTTTCCGCCCTCGGCCTCGGCTGCATGGGGATGTCGGACTTCTACGGCGGCAGGGACGAGGCCGAGGCAGCCGCCACCATCCGCCGGGCCGTGGAGCGCGGCGTCACGTTCTTCGACACCGCCGACGCGTACGGGCCCCACACCAACGAACGCCTGGTTGGCCAATGCCTGGCGGACGTGCGGGACCAGGTGGTCATTGCCACCAAGTTCGGGATCGTCCGGGACCCGGACGATCCCACCGTCCGCAAGGTCTGCGGACGTCCGGACTACGTCAGGGCCTCCTGCGAGGCCAGCCTCCGCCGCCTGAACGTGGAGACCATTGACCTCTACTACCTCCATCGTCGGGACCCCCAGGTGCCCATCGAGGAGACCGTGG
Organism: Holophagaceae bacterium; assembly: GCA_027451045.1. GTDB lineage: Bacteria > Acidobacteriota > Holophagae > Holophagales > Holophagaceae > Geothrix. The sequence continues at coordinate 5,986 of DAIDKC010000249.1, forward strand.
GGGCCATGGCGGACCTCGTGCGGGCGGGCAAGGTGCGTTTCCTCGGCCTCTCCGAGATCAGCCCTGACACCCTGCGCCGGGCCCACGCCATCCATCCCATCTCCGCCGTGCAGTCGGAGTACTCCCTCTGGACGCGGGATCCGGAGACCGGCATCCTGCCCGCCTGCCAGGACATGGGCGTGGGGTTCGTGCCCTACAGCCCCCTGGGGCGGGGCTTCCTCACCGGGCAGATCACGCGCTACGAGGATTTCGAGCCGGGGGACACCCGCAGGAACTCGCCCCGCTTCCAGGGCGGGAACTTCCAGAAGAACCTGGACCTGGTGGCCCACATCCAGGCCATGGCCACGGCCCGGCGGTGCACACCCGCCCAGTTGGCCCTGGCGTGGGTACTCGCCCAGGGCAGCCACCTGGCACCCATCCCTGGCACCAAGAAGCGCAGCCGCCTGGATGAGAACCTCGGGGCCCTGGACCTCACGCTCTCGGATGCCGAGCTGGCCGAGACTGACCGGCTGTTCCCCATGGGTGCCGCGGCCGGCCCCCGTTATCCGGAAGCCATGATGGGGATGCTCGACCGGTAGCTCTTGACGCCTGCCGCTTCCCGGACGTGGGAAACTGGGGGGTTCCACGGGAGGCCGCCATGACCCTGACCACCGAAACCCCCGTCATCACCGCGCCGCGCGGCACCCATCTCCACTGCAAGGGCTGGGTGCAGGAGGCCGCGCTGCGGATGCTCATGAACAACCTGGATCCCGATGTGGCCGAGCGCCCGGAGGATCTGGTGGTCTACGGCGGCCTGGGCAAGGCCGCCCGGAACTGGGACTGCTTCCACGCCATCGTGAAGGAGCTGAAGCATCTCGCCGACGACGAGACCCTCCTGATCCAGAGCGGCAAGCCCGTGGGCGTGGTACGGACCCATCCGGAGGCCCCCCGCGTCCTCATCGCGAATTCCAACCTGGTGCCGAAGTGGGCCACCTGGGAGCACTTCCGGGAACTCGACCAGAAGGGCCTGATGATGTTCGGCCAGATGACGGCCGGCAGCTGGATCTACATCGGCAGCCAGGGCATCGTCCAGGGCACCTACGAGACCTTCGCCGAGGCCGCCCGGCAGCACTTCCACGGCACCCTGGCCGGGACCTGGACCCTCACCGCGGGCCTGGGCGGCATGGGCGGTGCCCAGCCCCTGGCCGTCACCATGAATGGCGGTGTGGCCCTCTGTGTGGAGGTGGACCGCACCCGCATCCAGAAGCGCCTCGACACCCGCTACCTCGACGAGTGGACGGACAACCTCGACACGGCCCTGGCCCTGGTGCAGCAGTACGTGGATGCGAAGGAGCCTCGCAGCATCGGCCTGCTGGGAAATGCGGCGGAGGTGCTGCCCGAGATCCTGAAGCGCGGGATGCAGCCCCACCTCGTCACGGACCAGACCAGCGCCCATGACGAGTACAACGGCTACATTCCGGCAGGCCTTTCCCTCAGCCAGGCCTCGATCCTGCGCGAGGCGCAGCCCCAGGTCTACGTGGAGCGGGCCCTGGCGTCCATGCGCACCCATGTGGAGGCGATGATCGAGTTCCAGCGCCGCGGCGCCGTCACCTTCGACTACGGCAACAACATCCGCGCCCAGGCCCAGCGGGCCGGCCTGGAGAACGCCTTCGCCTTCCCGGGTTTCGTGCCCGCCTTCATCCGGCCCCTCTTCTGCAAGGGGATCGGCCCCTTCCGCTGGGCGGCCCTCAGCGGGGATCCTGAGGACATCACCGTCACCGACGCCGCGATGATGGAGCTCTTCCCCGAGAACGAGGGCATGATCCGCTGGCTCAAGGCCGCCAAGGAGAAGATCGCCTTCCAGGGTCTGCCTGCCCGCATCTGCTGGATCGGCGCGGGAGAGCGCCACCTGGCGGGGCTCAAGTTCAACGAACTGGTCCGAACCGGCAAGGTCAAGGCCCCCATCGTCATCGGACGCGACCACCTGGACAGCGGTTCCGTCGCCAGCCCCAACCGCGAGACGGAAGGCATGAAGGACGGCTCGGATGCCGTGTCCGACTGGGCGTTCCTCAACGCCCTCACCAGCACCGCCGGTGGTGCCTCGTGGGTGAGCGTCCACCACGGGGGCGGCGTGGGGATGGGCTACAGCCAGCATGCCGGCGTGGTCATCGTGGCCGACGGCACCGAACGGGCCGAGCGGTGCCTGGCCCGCGTGCTCTGGAACGATCCGGCCCTGGGCGTCTTCCGCCATGCCGATGCGGGCTACGACGAGGCCCGGAAGCACGCCGAGGAGATAGGGCTGCACATCCCCATGCAAGGGTAGGCCGTCCTCCCGGCCGCCCGAGAATCCGCCCCGGACGCCCAGCAGGCCGGGGCGGAGGCTTGTCCGGACGGCCCCACCCGTCCCAAGATGGGCTTGAGCCATCCCTCCCCGCAAAGGACGCCGCTTGACCCACGCAAACCTGTCCCTGTTCCAGATCCTCCTCCTGGCCCTCGTCCAGGGGGCCGCGGAGCTGCTCCCCGTCTCCAGCTCGGCCCACGTCATCCTGGCGGAGAAGCTGCTGAGGATTGACCCGACCACTCCGCAGGCGACCCTCCTGCTGGTGGTGCTCCACACCGGGACCATGCTGGCGGTCGCCCTCTACTTCTGGAAGGCGTGGAAGCGAGCCTTCTTCGCCACCCGCCAGACGGCCTGGCAGTCCGGGAAGCGCCTCGTGTTCGCGACCTTCCTCACCGGGATCGTCGGGCTGGGCCTCAAGTTCGTGATCGAGAAGATCTGGCTGCGCGCCATCCCCCATGCCCAGATCGAGATGATCTTCGGCAACCTCCCCCTCATGTCCGCATCCCTCGCGGTCGGCGGCCTGCTCATCCTGTTCGCGGGCCTCCGCAAGCCTGCGGCATCGGGGGAGCACCCGGTCGGCATGGCGGATTCGGCCTGGATCGGCCTCGTGCAGGGACTCTGCCTGCCCTTCCGTGGCTTCTCGCGATCGGGCGCGACCATCTCCACCGGACTGATCCGGGATGTGGCGCGCCCGAGTGCGGAGGAGTTCAGTTTCGCCCTGGCCATCCTCCTCACGCCGCCCGTGCTCTATCGGGAGATCCACCGGGCCGCGGCGGTGCATGCGTTCGCCGGAGCTTCGGCCCTCGCCTTCAGGAGCCTGCTCGGGCTGGTCTTCAGCTTCCTGGCGGGCCTGCTGGCCCTGAAGTGGCTCTCCCGGTGGCTCGAATCCGGCCGGTGGTACTACTTCGGGATCTACTGCCTCTTGGCCTCGGCCGTGGTCCTGGGCGTCCATCTGGGCGGCTTCTGACGGACCCCGGACGGCAGGCCGCGGTCCCGCAGGCGCGGCGGGCACATGCCTCACTTCCTGCGGTATGCTGGCGAATCCGCCTCGAGGTGCTCATGCCTGCCTGTCCGCGCCTGCTCCCCGCCCTCCTGCTCTCCACGGCGCTCCTGGCCGCACCCCCGAAAGGCAAGGCGCCTGCCCAGGCGCAGGAGCCGCAGGGACCGCGCGTGGATGCGGCCCGCCTGGTGGCCCTGAAGGCCCGCAGCATCGGCCCGGCCGTCATGGGCGGGCGCGTGTCGGATATCGCCGTGGCCCCCGACAACCCGGACACGTTCTACATCGGTCTCGCCACGGGCGGCGTCTGGAAGACCGTCAACGCCGGGGCCACCTTCTCGCCGATCTTCGACAAGGAGCCCCTCCTCTCCATCGGCGCCGTGGCCGCGGCCCCCTCCGACCCGAAGGTGCTGTGGGTGGGCACAGGGGAAGCCAACGACCGCAACACCTCCGGATGGGGCAACGGCGTCTACCGCTCCACCGACGGCGGCGCCACCTGGACCCACGTGGGCCTGGACTGGAGCCGGGCCATCCCCCGCATCGTGGTCAGCCCCGCCGATCCCGCCACCGCCTACGTCGCGGTGATGGGCGACCTCTGGAACCCCGGCGGGGAGCGGGGCCTCTTCAAGACCACGGACGGCGGGAAGACGTGGAAGGCTGTCCTGAAGGCGCCGGACGGCCTGGACACCCGCGTGGGCTGCGGGGATGTGGCCCTGGATCCGGCAGATCCGAACACGATCTACGCCGCCCTCTACGCCCGCCGGCGCACCCCCCGGTCCTTCACCTTACGGGCCCGCCGCTTCCGAGGGCAGGGATGTGGGCGGCATCTACCGGAGCCGGGATGGAGGCGCCACCTGGCAGAAGCTCGCGAAGGGCCTGCCCGCCCTCACCGGCCGCATCGGGCTGGCCGTCTCGCCCGCCGACCCGAAGCTGGTCATGGCGGTGGTGCAGAGCGATGCGGGCGGCACCACCGGCATTGACGACGTGCTGAGCAAGGCCGGGGGCGTGTTCCGTTCCGAGGACAACGGGGATTCCTGGACCCGCGTGAACGCCCTGGACCCCCGCCCCTTCTACTTCAGCCAGATCCGCATTGATCCCGTGAACCCCCGTCGCGTCTACGTCCTCGGCTACATGCTGGACGTCTCGGACGATGGCGGACGCACCTTCCGCGAGGACCTCTTCAAGCACGTCCACCCGGACTGCCACGCCCTGGCCTTCCCCAAGGCGGATCCGCCGAAGCCCGAGCCGGCCAAGGCGGGCGAGCCTGCGCAGGCGCCGGTCACGGCCCGCCTGCTGCTGGGCACCGATGGCGGGACCTACCAGAGCTACCAGGGCGGGCACACGTGGCTCCACCTGGACCGGATCCCCTCGGGCCAGTTCTACCGGATCTCCCTGGACGACAGCACCCCGTACCGCATTGCCGGGGGTCTCCAGGACAACGAGAACTGGGTAGGCCCCAGTGCGACCGATACGAAAAGCGGCATTCGCAACTGCGATTGGACCGCCCTCGGCGGAGGCGATGGATTCTCCTGCGTGTTCGACCCCCAGGACCACGACCTGATCTACGCCGAGAGCCAGAGCGGCACCCTCTACCGCCTCAACCTCCGCACGGGCGAGTTCAAGTCCCTCCAGCCCATCCCGCCCGAAGGCCAGCCGGGATTCCGTTTCAACTGGAACGCCCCCCTCTTCGGCAGCCTCCACGACAAGGGCGTGCTCTACCTGGGCGGCAACCGGGTGTTCCGATTCACGGACCACGGCGACCACTGGCGTGCCATCAGCCCCGACCTCTCGACCCAGGATCCCGCGAGGATCATGGCCACCGGCAGCGGAGCGGAAACCTACGGCGTGGTGTTCGCTCTCGCGGAGTCCCCGGCGAAGGCTGGCCTGCTCTGGGCGGGAACGGACGACGGCAAGCTCTGGAAGACAGAGGACGACGGCGCCCACTGGGTGGATCTGACGGCCCACGTGCCCGCTCCGGCCCGGGGCCAATGGATCAGCCGCATCGCACCGGCCGCCCACGATCCCGAGGTGGCCTACCTCGCCGTGGACGCCTACCGGTCGGGCCTCTACGCCCCCCTGCTCTACCGGACGGCGGACGGCGGGCGCACTTGGCGCAGCATCGCGTCGAACCTGCCCCCGGATGCCCCCGTGAAGGTGGTGCGGGAGGACCCGGTGAACCCGGACCTCCTCTTCGCGGGCACCTCGGAGGGGCTCTACGCCAGCCTGGATAGGGGCGCCTCCTGGGTGAAGTTCGGCGGCCTGCCACCGGTGGAGGTGGACGACCTCCAGATCCAGCCCCGGGAGCACGACCTCGTGATCGCCACCCACGGCCGGAGCCTCTACGTCCTGGATGACATCTCCGCGCTCGAACATCTCACGACCGAGGCCGTCGCCAAGCCCGTGGACCTGTTCCCCGTGCGTCCGGCCCATGGCGCCTATCGCCTGCCGGGCTGGGTGGACTCCGCCGGCGAAGGCAAGTACCGCGGCGCCAACCCGCCGGAGGGGGCGATCCTCACCTACTGGATCCGGGACTTCGGCGACCAGGCCCCCACCCTTGCCATCACCAACGCCGAGGGCCAGCCTGTGGCCTCCTTCACCCTGCCCCGGATCCCGGGTCTCGGCCGGGTGGTCTGGAACCTCCGCCCTTCCCCCAAGCTGCTCACGCCCTACGGGGGCCTCGGACCCCACAAGTTCGTGCCCTCGGGCACCTACACCGCCACCCTGACCCTGGGGTCCACGAGGGTCCAGCAGAAGATCCAGGTGACCATCGCCCCCGGCATCGAGACCCGGTGATCCTGTGTCCCGTCCCTGCCCCTGCACTTCCCGCAAGACCTATGACCACTGCTGCGGCCCCTTCCTGGAGGGGACCCGGCAGCCCGCTACGGCCGAACAGCTCATGCGCTCCCGGTTCAGCGCCTACGCCCTCGGCAAGGTGGACTATCTGGTGGCCACCCGCTGCGCCGCCCGGCGGGGCGAGGAGGACCGGGACGAACTGGCCCGCTACTGCCGGGCCGTCCGCTGCGTGGGCCTCAAGATCCTCTCGGTCGAGCAGGGCGGTCCCGAGGACGGCGAAGGGATCGTCACCTTCCAGGCCAGCCTCCAGGCCCAGGGGCGCCGCAGCCTGCACATCGAGATGAGCACCTTCGCCCGTGAAGAAGGCAGATGGGTCTACGTGGACGGTCTGGTTAAAAATAAAGGATGATTCATCCCGAATCGCATATAATTCAAGTCATCCTTCCTGACTGACACATCCACAGGCGAGGTCTGTCATGGGTGACGAGGCCATGTTCGCGCGCCGCGCCGACCACGGGGCGCGCATCCTTGTCGTGGACGACGAACCCCTGGCCCGGAGGAGCGTCCGGGCCATGCTGGAGC